>NZ_JBBMEK010000033.1:0-19446 GCF_040096555.1 Coprococcus intestinihominis
ACAAGGTCTTTAATCCATTTTAATGATGTTCTCATAATCTATTTTCCTCCTGCTGCTTAGAACTGTTTCAGAAATCTGATGTCATTTTCATAGAGATGATGCATGTCATCAATTTCGTATTTGAGCATGGCGATACGCTCAAGGCCGACACCGAATGCAAAGCCCTGATATTCTTCAGGATCAATGCCGCACATTTCAAATACATGCGGATGCACCATACCGCAGCCAAGGATTTCAATCCAGCCTTCACCTTTACACATTCTGCAGCCTTTGCCACCGCATTTGAAGCATGTGACATCCATTTCGGCACTTGGTTCTGTGAATGGGAAATGATGCGGTCTGAACTTGACCTTTGTATCTTCGCCGAAAAGCTGTTTCGCAAATTCAGCCAGTGTGCCTTTCAGATCGGCAAATGTGACATTCTTGTCAACGACAAGGCCTTCAATCTGGTGGAAGTTCGGTGAATGCGTAGCATCCAGTTCATCGGCACGGAATACACGGCCCGGTGCGATCATACGGATCGGCAGCGGCTGAGTTTCCATGGTATGGATCTGTGTACCGGATGTCTGTGTACGAAGCAGCAGATCCTTGGTGATGTAGAATGTATCCTGTTCATCTTTGGCAGGATGATTGGCAGGAATGTTCAAAGCCTCAAAGTTGTAGTAGTCAAACTCAATTTCAGGTCCTTCTACAACTTCATAACCCATACCTGTAAAGATACGTTCAACTTCTTCCTGGGCAATGCTGTTTGGGTGGCGGTGACCCAGATGGTTCTTCTTTGCCGGAAGTGTAACATCGATGACTTCGGATTTGAGCTGAAGTTCTCTGGCTTTTGCAGCAAGATCTTTCTTCATCGTATCAAGAGAATTCTCGATTTCCTGACGGGCTTCATTGACCATCTGGCCGAATGCCGGACGTTCTTCAGGCGGGATATCTCTCATGGATTTCATAATGGCTGTCAGTTCGCCTTTTTTACCTAAAAAGGAAACACGGATATCATTCAGTGCATCCATACCACCGGCAGCTTTGATCTGGGCGATGGCTTCATTTCTAATTTTTTGCAGTCTGTCCTTCATTGTACGACTCGTATGAAAAAATCATACGCTCCTTTCTTTGACTAATCTTATTTTGACTGTGGATGTGGTTTGCAGGCAGGTATGTATTCGCGCGCAAAAGTGCATAAAAAAAGCCCCTTTATGAAAAAATAAAGGGACGAATTCATTCCGCGGTACCACCCTGCTTCCCCGTTCAAATCGAAGTTGTTCAAAAATGATATATAACGGGACACTTGGAGATGCTTAACGGGCATCGGCGATATCTCCTACTTGGTATATGGTTCAGAGATACAGCTCCTGTGGGAAATTCAGTCATCATCAGAACTTGAGGCAGCTTTCAGCCAATGGCTTCCTCTCTCTGTAAGGAAATGATAACCTGATACAGATATGCATATACTATACATGATCTGCAGCACATTCACAGCTTTTGTTCATGTTTTATTTTAACATATTCAAAAAGCTTGTCAATAGGTCATCTTCACAGTTGTTAATTTTTGTAATCTATGATAAGATGAAGCCATGTGACGTTTTAACGAGGGGGGAATCTATGCATTCAATTTTGCGTTGGGTCAAGGGATTTTTGAAGAAAAATACAGAAGATCATCTGGGAGCTTATGCTTCACAGGCGGCCTTTTTTATTGTGCTTTCTGCATTTCCATTCTGTATTTTTTTGCTGACTCTTCTGCGGTATTCACCGTTGACCTATGAAGATCTGTTGAATATTCTCCAGATGTTATCGCCGAAGATGGCCAATGATGTCATTCGCTTGGTTATGAAGGAAGTTTATGAGCAGTCTACGATTGCGATTACATCGTTTACGATCATCTTTGTTCTCTGGTCGGCAGGACGAGGGATTTTGTCTATTACCAGGGGAATTAACGAGATTTATCATATCAATGAAACACGAAATTATTTTTATATCCGTTTCATTTCAGCAGTTTATACATTGTGGCTGGCTGTAGCATTGATCGTGACCCTCGGTCTTCTGGTATTTGGCAATGTTCTTTATCGCAAGGTGATTAAACTTCTGCCGGTGCTGCATGAGTTTGCTGCCTTTGTCATCAGTATCCGTATGTTGATCATTTTCGGACTGCTGACGATGTTTTTCATCTTTGTTTACAAGGTGCTGCCGAATAAGAAGACACCGCTGCTGTATGTGCTGCCGGGAGCAATATCCTGCTCCATCGGATGGATGATCACTTCCAGCATTTTTGCTATTTATTTCAATTATTCCCATAGTTTTATCTATATGTACGGCAGTCTGGCGGGCATCATGATGATCATGCTCTGGCTGTACACCTGTATGTATCAGCTTTTCCTGGGGGCAGAACTCAACAATCTGCTGCATCCCGAATCTATTTCAGGGGACACAGCAGAAGACATTTTTAAATATTAGGGCATTCATCGGAACCCGTCTGCAGGTTCCTTTGATGCTTCATTCGAGGGTATTGACATTTTCTATGTTGATACCCTCGAAAAAGTATGTCAGAATTTCTCTATAATCATATCCCTTTTCTGCCAGTGTGTCGGCACCATTCTGGCTTAGACCGGCTCCGTGGCCGAAGCCACCGCCATAAATTTTATAGCCGGTGATTTGTTCTCCATCATTGATTTCTTCAAGAAAAAAATATCCGCTTGGCAGCAGAGACATGCCGTTTCTGGTACTTTTGTCCTGTAGAATAACGGCTGTATCCGAGGACGGGACAAGCAGACATCGGATATTGTATTCACCGCTGACAGTCAATTCCTGATTTCTGCCGGTCAGTTTTATTTTCTGCAGCACCCCGCTTTCGGCTCGTTTGACAATTTTGATCTGCGAAATGTCATCCGGGTCAATGGTGCCATCTGAAGACAAAACCGTGAAACGTTTGGGATCTGCGGACATTCTCTTTGCAAAGGATTCGGCAATATTGGATCGGATGTGTGCCATAGAAAGCTCCGTTTGCCATCGAAACCAGGGATCAGATGATTCAAGATAAGTATTTTCTGCCGGTTGAAAGATAAAGTTTCTGAAAGCTTCTTCTGAGGAAAGTGCAGGTATTCCCGGAGGCTCTGTTTCCAGACGTTCTGTCATATGGGTATCCAGTGAGGCTGTATCCGGATAACCCCATATATCATCACTGCTTGAGAGACTCCCGCATGAAGAGGAAAAATATTTGGCGGTTACGATCTTCTGCCGGCTGGATAGAACTTCGCAGGCAGTGGCATCAACAGCCAGATCTGTCTGAGTATCTGTTCCCTGATTCATATAGACCTGGCAGGATGTGCTGTCATTCAGGTCAGCAAAATCATATTTAGGGTTTTTCACAGCAGACAGAGCATAACTTCGTGCACAGACAGCCTGTGCCTTTAATGCTTCTAAATGATAGGAAGCCGGCATTTCGGAAGGTACGACACCTTTTAAATAGGTTTCTGTCGGAAGAATATTGATCAGAAAGAGCGCGTCTTTTGAACGCATAATCTGCAGCCGGCCACTGTAGGAAGGATTGCCGCAGCTTCTGTTAATGCTGAGAATGGTCATGCAGTGATGATTTTCAGGAACAGCTTCAGCTGTTTCGCCATCCTCCGAAAAATCATCTGCATTCAGTTCGACAACTTCATCCGCCGGATATTGAATGACCTTGTTATGAAAAGTCAGTTGCCATGCAGCATCAGAAGTCATCCGAAGGTTTTTATGTGCCTCGGATGAGAAGTCATCATTCATAATACAGACCCGGATGTCAGGAGCAGATGCTGCAGGAAGGGGGTCATTCTGAGAAAATGATTCGGAGGGGGCTTCTGCGGCCTTTGTGTTGTCCGTGTCAACAGATGTAGAAGCTGTGATGATTTCTGCCTGCTGATGATCGGCAGGAACGGCCATTAACAGCTGATCCTGATAAATATAGGCAGTAACGGTTTGGTCAAGATATTTTTCGAGAGCAAGTCCTTCACAGCTGTATATGCCGCTGTCAGTTTTTACCTGCCATCTGTCCAATGTATCAGATGCAGATGGAACAGCCAGAATCTTTTGTTCTTTTTTTATTAGTTTTATATCTATGTCCTGTTCTGCGAGTAACCGGTCAAAAAATTGCAGCCATTTTTCAAGCGGCATAGGCTTCCGTTTTTGAAATACAGGAATTGAAAGCGAAATGTCAAAAAAATCAGCAATATTTGAGGCCTCCTCCCATGTCAGGTAATCAATAGGATGAAATAGATCACCGTCTTTTTTCATGATGCCCTCTGCCAGAACTGTCGTGATTTCATCGGCATACCATAAAGTGCTGTCAACATCAATAAGCGGTTCGACACTCTTTGCCCTGTCCTTATTCATGTCACATACGGTCCATGCCAGCATGCGTGCCGTTTGGGCACGTGTAATACCTTCTGTAAAAGATTGTCTGTGACTCTGTCGGTAAAATAAAAAAAGAGTCATCGCTGCCAGAAGCAGGATGACCGGTTGGATTCTTTTCATACGGGTCTCCTGTCCTTGATTGCGGTATCAAACACTATTAATCTATGTTCAGGAAGACCGGATTATGATAAATATTTGGAAGATACCAGGGTCAAAAGGTCAGAAAGCCGATGCATATCGATAACGCTATTCCCCGGAAAAATGCGAAAAAAAAGAAACCTCCAAAGTGCCGATGCCCGCATTTTTGACTCCTAGCCTTAAGCCAGGTGGGTAACCTGGTCCACTTTTCTGTCTTCCGCTGCCATTGCGGGCGGCCTGACATATTGTGGAACACGCAGTTTCCCAGTCAAAAAAATGTAGGTTCAAAATTGCGAACTGTCGCACACCCCAGATAAGTTTCTTCATGAGTGTATTATACATGATTCATTTCGTTATTTCAAGAGGAAATTCAAGTCAAAGCCTATTGTCAAATAAAAGGGGTTGACGTTATAATAAAGACGGTAAGAAAAGAGGTAATGGATTTATGTTAAAAAAATTTGTACGAACAATGGCTTATATCGGCGGCATCGTGACAGGATTTTATTTATTTGCAAGTGCGCCCGGTATTCATAAAAAGAAGAAATGGCAACATCTTACCGGATGGGATTATGCGCATCGCGGTTTATATGACAATGAGCACGGCATCCCGGAGAATTCCATGGCGGCATTTCGTCGGGCAGTGGATAAGGGCTATGGCATTGAACTGGATGTTCATTTGACGGCGGATAACCAGCTGGTAGTCTTTCATGATGATACATTAACAAGGATGTGCGGAATGAATAAAAAGATTTCGAGCTTTTTATATTCGGATCTGATGCAGCTGCGTCTTCTTGGTACTGAGGAAGGTATTCCGCTTTTCAAAGATGTTCTTGAGTTGATAGATGGCAAAGTGCCGTTGATTATTGAATTGAAGGTAGACGGAAGCAATCAGAATCTGCTTTGCCCGCTGGTCTGGCAGCTGTTGTCCAGGTATAAGGGGGATTACTGTATAGAGTCCTTCCATCCTTTTGTTCTCCAGTGGTTTAAACGTCATGAGCCGCAGGTGGTACGCGGCCAGTTATCCTGCAATTTCTTCAAGGAAAATCCTCATTGTGATATCGTGCTTTTCTTGATGTCGAATCTGATGACGAATTTTTTTACACATCCGGACTTTATTGCCTATAAATATCTTGATCTTGACAATCCGGCGGTTATCTATAACCGGAAGCTGTTCCATATTATGACGGTTGTCTGGACGATACCAGGCAAACCAACCTATGATCGGTTCAAGAACAAAGTTGATGTCATGATATTTGAGGGCTTCGAACCCTAAAGAGTCGATTGAATTTCAGAAGGGGCTTCAGAAATAAATAAGAGCTTCGCATCCTGTTAATGCGAAGCTCTATTTGTTTACTGGATACCCAGGAATTTTTTGACTGTGGCTTCCATTTCGGTCTTATCGCATACGGTTGTATGGCGAACAGGTGCTGTACGAATCTCTGTAACAGCTGCAGGTTCAGCAACATTGGAAACGGCTGTAAGCTGATCAACCAATTCAAATTCAGAATACTGGCTGACATCACCTTTGATAGCTGTCATGACGCTGCGGGCAAACTTAAATGGACTTGCAGTGGAAGCAATAACGGTTGGTGTTGTATCATGGGTCTCAGTCACGTACTTCTTGTATACAGAAGCAGCTACTGCAGTATGGGTATCGATGACATAACCTGTTTTGGCATACAGATCATGGATGACCTTTGCTGTCTCCTCTTCTGTTGCATAATTACCATAGAAATCTTTGAGATTCTCACGCATTGCAGGTGTGATACCATAAACACCGGTTTCTGATAAAGACTTCATCAGCTGATTATCTTTGGCAGCATCCTGACCGGCAATCTGATAGATCAGACGCTCAAGGTTGCTTGAAATAAGAATATCCATGGATGGAGAGGTTGTAACGTGGAATTCTCTGTTGCGGTCATAAGTACCTGTGGCAAAGAAGTCATAAAGAACTTTGTTGGTATTGGATGCGCAAATCAGTTTGGCAATCGGAACTCCCATATTCTTTGCATAGTAAGCGGCAAGAATATTGCCGAAGTTGCCTGTTGGGACATCAACATTGATCGGATCGCCGTTTTTGATCTCGCCATTATGTACCAGTGCCGCATAGGCATAAACATAATAAACAATCTGCGGAACAAGTCTTCCGATGTTGATGGAGTTGGCGGATGAGAACTGATAGCCGGCAGCGTTCAATTCCCTGTTCAGTGTTTCACAGCCAAACATCTTCTTCACACCTGTCTGAGCATCATCAAAATTGCCGTGAATACCGACAACAAATGTATTATCACCCTTCTGTGTCACCATCTGTTTCTCCTGAACAGGGCTGACACCATCCTTTGGATAGAATACAATAATCTTTGTGCCGGGAACATCTGCAAAACCTGTCAGTGCGGCTTTGCCTGTATCACCGGATGTTGCTGTCAGAATAACAATTTCGTTCTTGACATTGTTCTTGCGTGCAGCAGTTGTCATCAGATAAGGAAGAATGGATAATGCCATATCTTTGAAAGCGATGGTCTTTCCATGGAAAAGTTCAAGATAATAGGCGTCGTCAGCCTTGACTAACGGTGCGATAACTTCTGTATCGAACTTCTGATCATATGCACTGTTGATGCAGTGTTTCAATTCTTCTTCTGTGAAATCAGTAAGGAAAAGCTTCATGACTTCATAAGCCACTTCCTGGTAACTCATATCTGCTAATCGATCAATGGATACGTCCAATTTCGGAAAAGATGTCGGAACAAAAAGACCGCCGTCTTCGGCAAGTCCCTTTAAAATTGCATAGGATGCAGTTACAGTTTTATCAGCACTTCGGGTGCTTTTATATAATAATTCCATATTTCCTCCTTTTGCCCGCTTACAAATGTCTTCTTTGGGCACACATTCAGTCTCTTTTGCGAATTATAACATATCCATATTCCGGTGACAATATGAAAAATGTATTTTTGGCGGTGCCGATCCACTTTTTTGCGATAATGTGGTATACTGATGACGGAAGGAGGTGCCTCTGATGCATCAATTTTATTCATTATGCTCACAGATCATCGGTGGCATTGTTGTATGTCTGCTGATTATTTCTTTTTCTGTGACATTGACGTTGAATTTCAGACCGCTTTATTATGCAGATATACAGAATCTGCACATAACGGAATTATCAGGCAGGGAAGAAAAAGACATCCGCAGCAATTACGATGCGCTGATTGATTATAACAGTCTGTTCAATCACCAGCCGCTGAAGTTTCCAACCTGTGCAATGTCCGAATCAGGCAGAATTCATTTTGAGGAAGTTAAGAAAATATTTGATTTCTTTGGGTGGCTTTTTGTAGGAACTTTGCTGTTGACGGCTGCTGCAGCTTTCTATTTTATCAAAAAGCATGCGTGGCTCTGGCTTCGTATTGCAGGAATACTCTGTATTGCTCTGCCGGCTTTTCTTGGTCTCATGGTTGCTGTCAATTGGGATTATGTCTTTGTTACTTTTCATCAGCTTGTATTTAATAATGATTATTGGTTATTTGACTCTTCCACGGATCCGATTATTGATATTTTGCCGGATGGATATTTTATGCATTGTGCCATCATGATTTTTGCTCTTGTCTTTGTCGGTAGTTTTTTATGTTTTATATTTTCTCATTTATTAAAACGACGTTCCGGTTGAATTTCAGAAAGTATATATGGTATAATAAGAGTACCAAGAAGGAAGGTATCTACTACTTAGAGGGGATAGGTGAAACATATGAGTGATAAGAAGGTTATTATTACATTAGGACGTGAATGCGGCAGCGGCGGTCATGAAATCGGTGAGAAGCTGTCGAAGAAGCTTGGTATTGCATTCTACGACAAGAATCTGATTGAGCTGGCAGCGAAACACAGTGGTTTGGATCTGAATGTATTAGGAGCAACGGATGAGAAGGCACCGAGTCCTTTTATTTCACCATATGCACCGACGATTGCGGATCAGCTGTACAGGGCGCAGAGCGATGTGATCCGTGATCTTTCAGAGAAGGAATCCTTTGTTATTGTTGGACGCTGTTCAAACAGTGTACTGGAAGATAGAGAAGATGTCCTGAATGTTTTTGTTTATGCACCGCTGAGAAACCGTGTCCATCGTGTCATGGAAAGGTATTTAATCGATTCTGAAGATAAGGCCCGCAAGGAAGTGCTGCGGACAGATAAGATCCGTCGTACATATTATCAGTACTATTCAGAATACCGTTGGGGCGAACACGAGAGCTATGATCTTATGATTGACAGTTCTGTATTTGGCATTGATGGTACCGTTGATGTGATTGTGGATGCGATCAATAGAAAGTTCAGATAGACATTCCGAAGGAAATTCCGTCGAAGTGAATAAGTTTATATGACAAAGAGGCTGCTTTTGGCAGCCCCTTTTTAGGTTTTAGTTCCTTGGATAATAAAGTAAAGTGCATGATTAATAGATGCGGAATATCAGTCTGATGGTCATTAGTACAAAGCAGACAATCGCAACAATCAGTGCAGTCAGTCTGCGCAGATGTTTTCCTTTGAACAGCTCTGAACCTGAAATGTCAATCTTTTTGTTGGATACCAGATTGATAATATGCTCAATATTCATCAGCAAGATAACGACAATACATATAAGGGAAGCAATCCATAATGCAAAAATAAGAATGCCCTCCAGATTGTTTTTCTCTGCTGTAGATTTGACAGATAACACTTTATTAAATGTACTGCAGGTAAGCGTTGGTCCGTCAGCTGCGGCATCTTCAAAGGTATTGTTCTCGGTAAAGGCAGCTTTGAATCCTTTTGAATAACTTAACTTGTAGTGAATACCATTTTTGATCTGGGATCCCTTGAGAAATCCGGACAGATTCAGCGTATCCTCATAGGTACAGTGGATATTCCATGGATTCTTATGCTTCTCGGTACCGCCGGTAAACAGAGAATTTGTCAGCTCACCACTGTTGCTCTTATTATCGTCAGATATATCAGATTCCCCGAGAACAGCCCGGGTCATTTTGGTCAGTTCATCTGCCGATTCTGCTGAAAGGACAATACTGTAGTTCGTATTGCTCAGTACATTTTCTGTATTGACAGTCATCTGGTCCGGCCATTGCTCCGCAGCAGTATTTAAGCGGTCTTCAATACTGCTGCCGATTAGATTGACGGCATCGGATGAAAGGTGAAATTCAAAGGTACGTTGGATGTTCGTATCGCTGTGGATGTCAGTTGTAATATCTACTTCATCAATATCGACGGCAAATCCCAGCACGGTTGTCACTTCATCTGCGGATGCGACTGTCATGGTTATTTCACAGGTATTGCTGCTGTAGGTGGATGATTCATCTTTCAGATAACCATAGGTGCTGCTGCAGCTTTCAACAGTGTATTCCGGAGATACATCCAGAATATAGGACATGGTTGTCTCATCAGCTGTAAAATCCAGAAAATAACTGCCGTCATAATACTGTTTGATGGATTTCTTGGCAGAAAGGGACTCGGTATCTCCTTCTGTGGACACTTCAAAGACGGTATTATTGGTGTGCAGCGCTTTATTGACATTGGTAATGTAATCCTGAAGGGTGGCGGATTCAAAGGAGATCGTGTAAGTTCTGGAACTGTCACCATTCTGATAAGTCATGGAAGCATTGTCTGGTACAAGGCCATCCATCAATGTCTTTAATTGGGTTCCGAGGGCGGCAACGACTTTGTTGCTGACGACATAGGTAATTCTGGCATCAATGGACTGATCATCTGACAACTGAGCGGCAACGGAAACATTGTCAAAGGCATTGGACTTGATGGTAGAGATCTTGATATAGTCCTGCATTTCCATTGTTTCTCCGTTGAAAACAACTTCTGTTTTGCCGAGCTGGAAAATATCCTGGATGTTTTTGCCTTCCATAGCAGGGTATTCCTTGCTGATGGCATCCGCCAGCCAGTAAAACAGATCCATAGATGTGAAATTCTCTTCTATTGTATAGCCGTTTTTCAAAATAGAATGCGAATAATCAAAGTTGATGACAGGGGTGATGGCTGAATCCGTTGTGTTGCCGTTGCAGATGGTTTCGATCTTCTTCTGATATTCATTCCTTGAAGCAAAGTCGATGATCATCTGAATACGAACGCCGCCGTCTTCATTCTCGGTGGCTGTACAGTACATATCACCCGGTGTATACTGATTGATCATGTCTTCAAGCGCTGTCAGACTGCCGCCGAATGCATACTTGTATGCGGCGGCGGGAATATCTGCTGTCATCTCACGGCTGCCGTTGAAGGTCGTATCCACAGTCAGTGTTGTATTGATATCAATGTGACTGAGTTTTCCTGAACAGCCTGCCAGCATCAGTACAAGTAATGCACTGATGATAAAAAGAAATCGTTTCACTATTTTCACAGTTTCTATCACTCCTCTTCCACTGTGCAGGGGCCCGGTTACATTTTGCCAGCAAGGACAGATTTGTTGTGGATCAGATAATCAATCAATGAGATCACGGTCAGTGCCAGCGACAGATAAATCATGATCTGCTCGATCATATGAACGGCTGCTCCGCCAAAATTCGGGATCATGAAAATGATCGTGATCATTGTGACGGCCGTTTTATATTTGCCCCATATACCGGCTGCAATGACTATACCGTCTTCAGCAGCAACAAGACGGAAGCCGCTGATAATAAATTCTCTGGCAATGATAATAAGAACAACCCATGTCGGCATACGATGCATATCCACAAAACAGATCAGTGCAGAGCAGACAAGCAGTTTATCTGCCAAGGGATCCATAAACTTGCCGAAATTGGTGATCAGATTATACTTTCGGGCTATCTTGCCGTCAAGCATATCCGTCAGGCTGGCAACGATAAATATAATCAAGGCAATATAAGGCGAAAATGAACCAATCCAGTCTGCACCAAGCAGAAAGAATACAAAGAAAGGAACAAGGATAACTCTTAAAACAGTCAGTTTATTCGGTAAATTCATAAATCACATCTCCTACCAGATCGTAATCCTGTGCATCTGTTATCTTAACTTTGACAATATCGCCGGAGATCATATCTTCTTCAGCATGAACAAAAACGTAACCATCCACATCAGGTGCATCTCTGTAAGTACGTCCGATATAGACATCCTCCTCCGGCAGACGTCCTTCGATCAGGACATCCACTGTCTTTCCGACCATTTCTTCGGATTTATCAAAGGCAATGGCCTGCTGAGCCATCATCAATGCATCACGGCGTGTCTCTTTGACAGCTTCATCAATTTGATCCGGCATCTGAGCGGCCGGTGTCCCTTCTTCTTCTGAATAAGTAAATACACCGAGGCGATCAAAACGCATATCTTTGACGAACTGCAGCACTTCCTGATGATCTGCTTCTGTTTCGCCCGGGAAACCGGCGATCAGCGTTGTTCGGAGGGCAATATCAGGGATTTCTTCTCTTAATCGTCCGATAATGCTTCTGAGTTCAGCCTGTGTTGTCCGTCTTCCCATCCGCTTTAAGACAGCATCACTGCCATGCTGGATCGGAAGATCAAGATAATGACAGATCTTCGGTTCCTCTTTGATGACCTGAATGAGTTCTTCATTAATCTCTTCAGGATAACAGTAGAGGACACGGATCCAGGAAAGACCTTCAATACGGCAGAGCCTTTTGAGGAGTTCCGGGAGCATTTTCTGTCCGTTGTAAAGATCTGTGCCGTAAACGGTTGTCTCCTGGGCAACGATATTCAACTCCTTAACACCTTGGGCAGCCAGGGATTCGGCCTGTTTGATCAAATAATCCATAGAATGACTGCGGTAGGAACCACGAAGCTTTGGGATAATACAGTAAGTACAGTGCTTGTCACAGCCTTCGGCAATCTTCAGGTAACTGCTGTATCCGCCGGTTGTCATGATACGCTGAACATCCACTTCCGGCATGGCCTGAAGATCATCAAACTGTTTGACTTTCTGACCTTCTAAGACTTCAGCAACAACCTCTGCGATATGCTGGTAGCTGGTTGTACCAATTACAGCATCTACTTCTTCAATCTCTGTCATGATCTCGTCTTTATAGCGTTCTGCCATGCATCCGGTGACAATCAGTGCCTTACATCTGCAGCTGTGTTTCATTTCAGCCATTTCAAGGATGGTCTGGATACTCTCCTCCTTGGCGTCATGGATGAAGCTGCATGTATTGACAACGATGATGTCTGCTTCTATTTCATCGTCCACCAGTGTAAAGCCGTGCGCCCGAAGAATGCCAAGCATGACTTCGGAATCCACAAGGTTTTTATCACAGCCCAGGGAAACAAAAAAGATTGTCAGGTTATTGGAATTTGTATTACTCATAAATATTATCTCTCCGTTTTCTGGAGGCGTACAGCCTCTACACAATTATACATCAGCATGGCGATGGTCATTGGTCCCACACCGCCCGGTACAGGTGTAATAGCGCTGACAAGATCCATGACATCATCACGGTCTACATCACCGCAGAGTTTGTTCTGTTCATTCCGGTGAATACCTACGTCAATAACAACCGCACCTTCTTTAATATAATCGCGGTTGAAGAATTTCGGCTTGCCGATAGCAGCAACAAGAATATCTGCACGTTTGCAGACTTCCTTTAAGTCCTTTGTGTGGGAATGACAGATGGTTACTGTTGCATTTTCACGAAGGAGAAGAATGGCCATCGGTTTACCGACGATATTGCTTCTGCCCACAACAACACATTCTTTGCCGTCGATATCGATATTGCTGCGTTTAAGAAGCTGAATAATGCCGGCCGGTGTACAGGAGACAAAACCGTCTTCACCTGTGACAAGGGCACCTACATTGCGTGGATGGAAGCCGTCAACATCCTTTAACGGGTGAATAGCCTCGATAATGTGTTTCTCGTTGATATGAGCCGGTACAGGCAGTTGAACAAGGATACCATTGACATCCTTTCTGTTGTTGAGCTCATCGATCAATGTCAATAATTCCATTTCTGTTGTACTCTCAGGCAATTCGTATGCCAGGGAGCGGATACCGATATAAGCACAGGCTTTCTTCTTGTTGCCGACATAGACAGAGGAAGCAGGATCGTTTCCAACCTGGATCACTGCCAATGTCACTTCTGTGCCTTTTTTCTTCATTTCTGCGATTTCGGTTTTTAATTCATCTTTTATCTGGGAGGAGATTTTCTTCCCGTCAATCAAAAAAGCCATTTTACCAAACCTCCAGAGTATTTATTTTAAAAGGGGATACCTGTTTTTCAGGTATCCCCTTTACTATATCACATAAAAAATTACTATACAAGCTGTCAACTTTCTTAAATTTGTTCCTGTGCGGTTGTATATCTGCTTAGAATAAGCCTGTGATAACACCGTCTGTGGTGACATCAATACCCTCAGCAGCCGGTTTCTTCGGTAAGCCAGGCATTGTCATAATAGCGCCTGTAATGGCAACGACAAATCCTGCACCTGCAGATACATAAACTTCACGGATATTGACATTGAAGTTTTCAGGTCTTCCCAGAAGCTTAGGATCATCGGATAATGAATACTGATTCTTCGCCATGCAGACAGGCACATCGCCAAATCCCATTTCTGTAATTTTCTTCAGTGCTTTTTCTGCAGCAGGTGCATAAGTAACGGTTGCTGCACCGTAAATCTCTTTGGCAACTGTTTCGATCTTCTCTTTCAGAGACAGGCTGTTCTCATAAAGTACTTCAAAATGACTCTCCTTATGCTCAAGGGTATCGAGTACCTTCTCAGCCAATGCGATGCCGCCCTTGCCGCCTTTCTCCCAGACTTCGGAAAGTGCAAATTCACAGCCTCTTTCTTCACAGAAGTTCTTGACGAAATGAATCTCCTCTTCAGAATCTGTGATGAAAGCGTTCAATGTAACGACAATCGGAACGCCGTATTTCTGAAGGTTCTCAATATGCTTCTCAAGGTTGACAATACCTTTCTTCAGTGCTTCAAGATTTGGTACGGATGTCTCTGTCTTCGGAACGCCGCCGTTGTATTTCAAGGCACGAACTGTAGCAACCAGGACAACAGCATCCGGTTTCAGACCAGCCATACGACATTTGATATCGAAGAATTTCTCAGCACCGAGATCAGCACCAAAACCGGCTTCTGTTACAACGATATCTGCCATCTTAAGGGCAAGCTTTGTTGCACGCACACTATTGCAGCCATGAGCGATATTGGCAAATGGTCCGCCGTGGACGATGGCCGGTGTATGTTCCAGGGTCTGGATCAGATTCGGCTTCAACGCATCCTTCAGGAGTGCTGCCATAGCACCAACCGCATTCAGATCTCCGGCTGTAACAGGTTCGCCGGCACGGTTGTAAGCAACAATAATCTTTGCCAGACGGTGCTTCAGATCTTCCATATCATCTGCCAGGCAAAGAATAGCCATGATCTCAGAGGCAACCGTGATGACAAAGTGATCTTCACGTACAACCCCATCCATCTTGTTGCCAAGGCCGACAACAACATTTCTGAGAACACGATCATTCATATCGAGACATCGTTTCCAGATAATCTGTCTGGTATCGATATCCAGTGCATTGCCCTGTTGGATGTGATTGTCCATCATTGCTGCCAGAAGATTGTTGGCAGATGTAATGGCATGAAAATCACCTGTAAAATGCAGGTTCAGGTCTTCCATTGGTACAACCTGTGCGTAACCGCCGCCGGCAGCACCGCCTTTAATGCCGAAGCAAGGGCCGAGAGAAGGCTCTCTTAAGGCAATAATAGCTTTTTTGCCAAGCTGACCAAATGCTTCACCCAGACCGACAGTGGTTGTTGTTTTACCTTCGCCGGCCGGAGTCGGATTGATTGCAGTGACAAGCACAAGCTTGCCATTTGGATTGGATTGAACTTTCTTTAAATATTCATCTGAAAATTTTGCTTTATACTTACCGTATAATTCAAGGTCGTCTTCTTCCACACCGATAGATGCAGCGACATCTTTGATCGGGAGCATGGCTGCTTCCTGTGCAATTTCAATATCTGTTTTCATTCTAACTCCTCCTGCGTATTAAAAGTGAACGTTGTTCAAATCTTGTACCATGATGAGGAAGACCTCACCATGGTATCTTTCTCGATAGTACCATGATTCTTATAATAAGTATATTTAAAATTACTTATAGAATCTATTAGTAATACTTCTTACATGGCTTTTTGTTGAAAAAAAACTATTGATTGCCATTGAGATAAGTTTCAAATTCCTCCATCGTCATCTTGATCTGACGCGGTTTGGTGCCAATTTCAGGCCCAACAACACCGGCTTCACAGAGCTGGTCCATAATACGGGCAGCACGGTTAAAACCAATCTTGTAGACACGCTGCAGCATGCCGATGGACGCCTTATCTTTTTCAATGATGAAACGGCCGGCTTCTTCAAAATAAACATCTTTGTCACTGCCTGATGCGCCGGAAGGACTGCTGATGGCAGCTGTCTCTATGCTCTTTTTAATCGTCTCACTGTATACAGGTTGACTGGTAAGATGGGCACGGATAAAATCAGTGACACGCGCAATCTCATTTTCAGAAACAAAGGCACCCTGAACGCGGACCGGTTTCTGCAGGCCCTGTGGATAGAACAGCATGTCTCCGTTTCCCAGCAGCTTCTCAGCACCGTTCATGTCAAGAATAGTGCGTGAATCGACACCGGAGGATACGGAGAAAGCGATACGTGACGGTACGTTGGCTTTGATCAGGCCGGTAATAACATTAACAGATGGACGCTGTGTGGCAATAATCAGATGAATACCTGCTGCACGGGCCAGCTGGGCCAGTCGGCAGATGGCATCTTCAACTTCGGATTGAGCGACCATCATCAGGTCTGCCAGCTCGTCGATGATAATGATAATTTGCGGCATCTTCTTGTGCTGTTCACTTTCGTATGGGAGATTCTCCACACGGGCATTATAACTCTTCAAGTCTTTGGCACCGATTTCGGCAAATTTATTGTAGCGGTCCATCATAGTATTTACTGCCCAGTTCAGGGAACCGGCGGCTTTCTTCGGATCCGTAACAACAGGGATCAACAGATGCGGGAGACCATTATAAACATTCAATTCCACCACTTTCGGGTCGATCATGATCATCTTGACCTCATTCGGATCGGCCCTGAAGAGAATGCTCATAATGATCGTATTGATACAGACGGATTTACCGGAACCCGTTGCACCAGCGATCAGCAAATGCGGCATCTTTTCAATATCAGCAACAACCGTCTGGCCGCCGATATCTTTGCCCACGGCAAAAGCCAGTTTGGACTTTGCCTGCTTACACTTGTCGGACTCAAGAAGATCACGCAGATGCACCATTTCCTTGTGGGTATTAGGAACTTCAATACCGACGGCTGCTTTGCCTGGGATTGGTGCCTCAATTCGGATATCTGCAACTGCCAGATTCAGCTTGATATCATCAGACAGACTGACAATACGGCTGACTTTCACACCCTGATCCGGTTGGAGTTCATATCTGGTAACTGCCGGACCGCAACTAACATTGGTTACCTGGACACCTACACCAAAACTTTCAAATGTCTGCTGAAGCTTCAGCGCAGTCTGTTTCAGGGATGCGGCTGTCTGTTGATTGCCGCTGCCTTTTCCCTGATCAAGAAGATCCAGTGGCGGGAATTCGTATTTTTCAATCTCCTCTTCTACAATTTCAAGGGGTTCATCAGAACCGGAAGCTGTATCCTCTACAGTTCCTTTCGCAGTTGTATGATGCGAAGGGGATGAAGTGCGGGCGGCTGTCGGTGATACAGCTGTCTGCTGTTCGGCCTGTGCAGCCGGAGAAACGTCCTCAGGTTGCATGTCCGCCACTTCTGTATTGATGTTTCCTGTTGTTTCAGGAATCTCGGACAGAATCTTGGAGATATCGATAAATGTATCGTCTGTATTAACCGGTGTTTCCTCCGGCAATCCTTCTATTTCCAACTCCAGATCATCAGGAGACAAAATAGTTCTGGCAATGACCGGCTTGCCTTTTGGCTTTTTGTCTTCGACAGTCTCAGTCTCCGGTTCTGATTCCGCTTCGGATGGGATATCCCGGCTCAGGTTGGACATGATATCTGATATGGAAGCAGAAGGTGCCTTTACAGAAGATTTGCCGGAAACGTGTCCGGTCATAAATTCAGGAATCTGAATATGCAACGGCTGGACAGACTGTCCCTGATCAAAACTATCAAGGGACGGCTGTTTGGAATCGTCAGAAATGACCGCTGTCTCAGCGGATGTAGCTGACTCTTCGGTATAAGTCTGCAAAACGGTTTCTGATGAAGATGCCGGTGCAGGATCCTTGGACTTGACATTTTCCTTTTTCCTTGACGGGATAATGATATTGGCTGCCTTTTTCTTAGGCTGTATGGAAACGGTTTCTTCATCAATATTTTCATATGCTTCATCCTCAGGCAGGCTGTCTTCTTCAGCTGCCTTCGCTTCCATACGGGCAAGACGTTCGCGGGCCCGTTTCTCACGCCATGCGTTGAAGTGCTGTCCCATATCGGTCATCATATGTCCGATTAAAGTGCCCAGGCGGATAAAAATCCGTTTGCCGGTAATCAATACACCGGAAACCAGCATCAGACATACAAGAATAACGGTAGATCCGGCACGTCCAAAGGCATTGAAAAGAACCCAGCTCAGACTGAACCCGATCAGACCGCCGCCGTTGTGAGCAGCAGCTGAATTGAGAAAACCATCCAGTACAGAGGCTGTGCCGTCAAAAGAACTATCAGCCAGTGCCATCAATGCCATGATCATAATCAGGAAAACAGTGGCTGCTGTCAATTTAATCCGTGCAAGACGACTGCCGCGGTTGGATATGTGAAAGGCGCTGCCGATAAAAAGAAGAAAAGGAAGCGCATAAGCAACAAATCCGAAAAGGCCAAAAAAGAGATAGGCCGCTTTGTCTCCGACTCTTCCGCCAAGGCCAAACACGCTGAGTAAGATGAGAATTGAAACTGCAAGGATAATGATCAATTTGATCTCATCCCCCACAGGTTCTGTATATTCACTGACTTGCATGCGCGATACCTTTGTATTGGCAGATTTCCCGGATGTGTTCCGCTTCTTTCCGGCGGATGATTTCCTTGTTGTAGTTGTTTTTCTGGTCGATGCAGTACGGCGTTTGACTTCACTGCTCTGCTTTCCCGCCATCTAATCACTCCTTTATAAAATCAGTAAAAAAAATATTCAGTCAAATTGCAGTTTGAAATAGTGCTCTGGAAAATAAATGCGAAATATCAATGACCTTTGATATTCCGCATTATCAGAATCTTATTATCTTAATGTAAATCAGCCTTTTACGAAATAGGCAATAATGGCAATGATACCTACGACTGCACAGTAATAAGCAAAATACTGGAACTTATTGGAACGTACAATATAGATCATCAGCTTGATACATATGTAACCAACAACACCGGCAACGATCATACCAATAAAATAGTAAGCAATTGAACCGACGGCAACTGCAGCAGCATCAAAATGTCTCAGCTCCAGAATGTTGGCACCCAAAATTGCAGGAAGTGAAGCCAGGAATGAATACTTAACAGCGTAAGCACGGTCGAAACCAAGCATCAGACAGGCTGTAATAGTTGTTCCGGAACGGGAAAGACCAGGAAATGTTGCAAAACCCTGAGCAACACCAATAACAGCGGCGTTCGCATAAGTCGTCTTCTTCACTTTCTTGTGGCCGCTTGGACGTGTGTCGGAAATCAGAAGAAGAATGGCTGTGATCACAAGACAGATACCCGGAACAAGTAATGTCTGTGAAGCTCTTTCGATCAGAGAGCTGAAAGCCACACCCATAATGCCTGTTGGAATCGTCGTAATGAGAATCAGTACAACAAACTTCTTGTAAGCACTGTTGATCAGACGGCGATAAGCGGTATACTCTCCATTCTTCTTGTTGCTGATCCATGTCTTGAAATTGGCAATAATGTCAAATAAC
>NZ_JBBMEK010000034.1:0-19265 GCF_040096555.1 Coprococcus intestinihominis
GGATTTTATTTTAAAAGACTACGTTTGTGAGTTTATAAAATACTTAGAACATTGCTATAAACAGTAACTTTTCATGATACTTATCAGGCAATTATGAAAACAATTCACCAAAGGAGGATTTTACAATGTTGAATTTACCAGCTAATTTTGAAACCTACGCTGAAGCTCGCAAATCCGGCTTTATGAAGATGAAAGAAATCAAAGACAATGGCGGCCGTATCGTGGGTGTTTACTGCTCTTTTGTTCCTCAGGAACTTCTGATGGCTGCCGGTGCTGCCGCTGCGCCTTTATGCGCTTCCAGCGATGAACCGATTCCTGCTGCCGAGACGAAACTGCCTCGCAATCTCTGTCCGCTGATCAAAGCCAGCTACGGTTTCGCACTGACAGACACATGTCCTTATTTCTATTTTTCAGATTTCATTGTGGGTGAAACCACCTGTGACGGCAAGCGCAAGATGTTTGAACTGATGAACGAGTTAAAAGAAACTTACGTTATGCAGCTGCCGCACTCCAGAGACGACGCAGCGCTCCGTTCCTGGACCGAGGAAGTCATCCGTCTAAAAGAAAAACTGGAAGATTTTTACCACATCACCATTACGGAAGAAGACATTCGTGATGCCATCCGTCTGAAAAATCACGAACGCCGCGCCATGCTTGGTTTCCTTGAACTGGGCAAACTGAATCCTGCACCAATCAGCGGTTATGAGATGGGTACCCGCCTGGACGGTCTTGGTTTTAATTTTAATCTCGAAGAACGTATTGCTATTATCGAGGAACGCACAAAAGAAGTGTTGACGGACTGGGAAGCTAATTATAAAGGTAAAGCAAGTGATCGTCCGAGACTCCTGATTACAGGATGTCCAAACAGCGGTGTCCGTGACAAAATTATCAAAACCGTTGAGGAACTCGGCGCAGATGTGGTGGCTTTCGACTGCTGCAACGGTACCCGTGAAAAAGTAGAACCGGTTGACGAAAATATGCCGATTTATGACGCCCTTGCGAAAAAATACCTCAATATCAACTGCTCTGTTATGAGCCCGAACAACAGCCGTATGCAGTATATTGACGAAATGATTGACGAATATCAGGTAGACGGCGTCATCGAAATTATCCTTCAGGCCTGTCATACTTACAATATCGAATCCCACTATGTGAAACAGACTGTAACAAATAAAGGAAAATCCTACCTGATGATTGAAACTGATTATTCCCAGGCGGATAAAGGCCAGATTCGTACCCGTCTGGAAGCTTTTCTTGAAACATTGGAGAAATAATAAATCAATGAATACAACACCTGTTTATTTTACCGGTATTGATATCGGTTCGACCGCTTCTAAAACGGTTGTTTTGAAAGAGGGTAAAATTGAAGATTATTTTGTACTGCCCACAGGATGGAATGGCCGCGAAACCGCCAATGCCATTCTGGAACAGCTCAAAAGCCGGGGCTATGCAGATGACATGCGCTGCGTTGCCACCGGCTATGGCCGTATCTGTGTAGATTATGCTGACAAAATTGTTACGGAAATCACCTGCCACGGCAAAGGTGGATGGGCCATTTTTAAGAAAAATATGACCATTATCGATGTTGGCGGACAAGATACCAAAATGATCAAAGTTGTTGACGGACAGGTGGCAGATTTTCTAATGAACGACAAATGTGCCGCCGGTACCGGCAAATTCATCGAAGTCATGGCTACCCGTCTGGGAGCTGATTTGAATGAAATGTATGAACTGGCAGCCAAAGGACAGCCTCTGGCTATCAGCGCCATGTGTACGGTTTTTGCAGAATCAGAAGTTATCGGCCACATCGGCTCCGGTGAGAAACGTGAAGATATCGCGGCCGGTGTCATTCACTCCGTTGCCAACCGGGTTGCCAATCTGGCAGCACGCTTCGGTGTTGAAGAAAATATTGTTCTCACCGGCGGTCTCTGTGAAAGTCCTTATTTTATTCAGACACTTTCCGACAAACTCGAACACAAGGTTGAAACCGACGCATTTGCCAGATATGCCGGTGCTCTGGGTGCAGCACTGACAGCTGCCAAAAGGAGGGATTTAGTGTGATTTATCTGGATTCATCGGCCACTTCATTTCTAAAGCCGCCTCAAGTGGCGGAAGCCGTCTTTCGCTCTTTTAATACCATCGGCAATGCCGGTCGAGGCGCTCATGCCCCGACCCTGAACGCCTCCCGACTTATTTATGATACCCGCGAAAAACTGGCTGCACTCTTTGGCACACCGGACCCATCCCGCATTGCTTTTACATGCAATGCCACGGAAGCCCTGAACACTGCCATTCATGGCGCTATCCATCCCGGTGAACATGTTATCACAACCGCATGCGAACACAATTCTGTCCTTCGTCCACTCTATCTGAAAGAAAAAGAAGGCACTGAACTAACCATTATCCCGGCTGACAAAAAAGGCCGTATCCGGTATGATTTACTGGAATCTTCCGTAAAATCCAACACATCCGCCATCGTCCTGACTCACGCTTCCAATTTATCCGGAAACGTCACAGATTTGGCTTTTGTGTCGAATTTTGCAAAAAAACATGGACTGCTGTTGATTGTGGATGCTTCGCAAACAGCCGGAAGTCTGCCTATCAATGTGGTAAAAATGGGCATTGACATTCTCTGTTTTACCGGACACAAAGGGCTCTTCGGTCCTCAGGGAACCGGCGGTCTCTATGTCCGTGAAGGCTTAACGCTTTCGCCTTTGAAGTCCGGCGGCAGCGGTATCCACAGTTTCGACAGACAGCATCCGACAGATATGCCCACAGCATTAGAAGCCGGCACATTAAACGGGCATGGTATCGCCGGACTGAATGCCGGATTGGATTATATTCTATCGACTGGTGTCAAAAACATTCATGCCAAAGAGATTTCTCTGGCTCGCCGCTTTGTAAATGGTATTTCCGACATTTCCGATTTGAAACTATACGGTGATATAGATGCACCTCTTCGTACACCGATTATCTCACTGAACATCGGCAATATGAGTTCTGCCTCCGTCAGCGATATTCTCTGGGAAGACTACGAAATCTGTGTCCGTGCCGGTGCCCACTGTGCACCCCTGATGCACAAAACATTTGGCACAGAGAAACAGGGGGCCGTGCGTTTCAGCTTTTCATGTTTTAACACTGAAGCTGAAATTGATACGGCTATTCAGGCAATGCATGAAATCGCAGAATAACTTTATTTTTTAAACATGTCTTTGGCAAAAAATGCAATAACTTTATAAACCGGGTTCTCCATATGACGAACCACCTGTTTTAATTCTTTGCGGACAGCAATCCCCTGCGGACAATGCTGTTCGCATTTGCCGCATTGTCTGCACAAAGACGCATTGGTTCGTTCTGCCCTGAAAGTCGTACACATCAGATACTCCCGCATCCCTGTAAAAAAGTTATCGGTATAACGCACATTATAGCATCTAAATGCCCCTGGGATATCAACGCCATATGGGCAGGGCTGACAATAACCGCAACCGGTACAAGGTACTTTCATCTTCTCATTCACAGCATTTCTGACATCTTCAAACATCGCACCATCGGTTTCTGCCATTTCTCCGACTTTCACTGTATCTGCAATCCGTATATTTTCCTGAATCATTGCCATGCTGTTCATGCCGGACAGCACAACACTAATCTCCGGCTGATTCCATAGCCAGCGAAGCCCCCATTCTGCCGGACTGCGCTTCGGTTCGGCTGCCGCAAACAAATCCTTAGCCTTTTTCGGCAAACCGTTGACCAGTCTGCCGCCCCTCAGCGGTTCCATGATAATCACCGGAATGCCCTTTTTCGCTGCATAAACAACACCTTCCGCACCGGCCTGGTTGTGAATATCCATATAATTATACTGGACTTGACAAAATTCCCAATCATAGGCATCCAAAAGCGCCATAAAATTCTGACTGTTGCCGTGGTAGGAAAATCCAATCCGACGAATCTGCCCGTTTTCCTTTTTCTCATTGATCCAGTCAAGAATTCCCATCCGGACTAATTTCTTCCAGATATGCACATCCGGCAGCATATGCATCAGATAGTTATCCACATAATCCGTCTGCAAACGCTTTAATTGTTCACAAAAAAGCTTCTCCAACTCATCTATAGAGTGAATGAGATAGTGCGGCATCTTTGTGGCAATCTGAATCTGCGCCCGCCAGTGATTCTTTGCCACCAACTCCCCCAACACCTTTTCATTGCCGCGATAAATATAAGCCGTATCAAAATAATTCACGCCATGCGCAATGGCATAGGCCAGCTCCCGCTCTGTTTCCTCCATATCCACACTGCCACCCTTTTTCGGGAACCGCATGCACCCAAACCCAAGAATCGACCAGTCATTTTGTCTATACTCCATTCAAAATCCTCCATCAACTTATCAATAAAACGTCATCCCACACCGCCATGTACCAACTGCATCATAAGCGCCTGCCGAAAATCAACCGCACATACAACCTTTCATAAGACATATTATCACCCCATTATATCAGATATTCTCTCCATCTAAAGCATTTCTTAACAGTTTTTCGCCCTTCATTCAATGCCATGCTATTGAATTTTTCATCCGGAAATGCTATACTCTAACATGCTTACATTATATTTAAATCTTTATAATGAAATATTAACCTATTCAACCTACAAATACATATTTTAGGTCTTTCGCCAGTTGCGAAACTCAACTTCCTTGGATAAAATCTGCTAATCAGCCGTTCACAGCAGGTGCTTCTAACATGGCCGGTACTTAGGTGCTGTCCTT
This sequence comes from Coprococcus intestinihominis, assembly GCF_040096555.1. Taxonomy (NCBI): domain Bacteria; kingdom Bacillati; phylum Bacillota; class Clostridia; order Lachnospirales; family Lachnospiraceae; genus Coprococcus; species Coprococcus intestinihominis. The sequence goes on from NZ_JBBMEK010000034.1 coordinate 4,760, forward strand.
TAGCACCTTATGTACCGTTGCCAATGTTAGGCAGTGTGAACGTGCTTGCTGTGAACAGCTGATTAGCAGATTTTTCAAAGCACCTGAAGTTTCGCACCCTCCAAAGAAAAAGGAAAATCGCATGACTTATACAGAACAATGTGTCCCCCTGATTCGACATATTCACTGTGCTATGGAAAAAGAAGCCAACAACAAGCTCCGTGAAATGGACCTGACGGTTTCTCAGATTTATCTGCTCCAGGCGCTGAATCATGCCCCTGATGGTACGCACACACTTACACTTAAAGCACTTGAAAAACAGCTGCAGATTGGACAGTCCACCACCGTCGGTCTTGTTAAACGGCTGCAGAAGAAAGATTTTGTCACCTGCACCCAAAGCATTGATGACAAGCGCATCAAAATTGTTGCATTAACTGCAGCAGGAAAGAATATTTGCTGCAATGCAGAATCCCATATGACGCATGTCTTCGACCATATGTCAGAAGGCCTCTCTGAAAATGAGAAAAAAATCCTGCTCACGCTTTTGACCCGCGTCCAGCAGAATCTGATTCCACACCAGGATTCACAAATGGATCCCGAAAGTTAAAAGATATAGGAGTCTTATCATGTCTAATCTTACTACAAATGATACACAGCTTTTCGTTGGTATTGATGTAGGTTCCACAACCACCAAAATCGTTGCCATTAATCCCGAAAAGCATGAAATTTTATTATCTGATTATAAACGCCACAACGCAGCCCAGGCCCAGAGTGTACAGGATGCCCTGGCATTTTTTGAGGCTAAATTTCCAAATGCCCGTATCCGTCTGGCCCTGACAGGCTCCGGTGCCAAGCATCTGGCTGAAGCCCTTGGCTGCTGCTATATTCAGGAGGTTGTTGCCAATTCCATCGCCCTCCAGAAAGAATATGACAATGTGGGAACCGCCATCGAACTGGGCGGTCAGGATGCAAAGATGATTTTCTTCCGCCGTGACCCGTCCACACAGACGCTGAATGTGGCGGATATGCGTATGAACGGCAGTTGTGCCGGTGGCACAGGCGCTTTTATTGATGAAATTGCTTCTATATTAAAGGTACCTGTAGAAGAATTCAATGAACTGGCCTCTCAGGGCAGCTGCATTTATGATATTTCCGGCCGCTGTGGTGTTTATGCCAAGACAGATATCCAGCCCCTGCTGAATCAGGGTATTTCCCGCCAGGATCTGGCACTGTCTTCTTTCCACGCTATCGCCAAACAGACCATCGGCGGTCTGGCTCAGGGTCTGGATATCCGGAAACCTGTTGTTTTTGAGGGTGGTCCGCTGACCTTTAACCCAACACTGGTAAATGTTTTTGCAAAACGTCTGGGCCTCACACCAGAGGAAACACTGCGTCCAACCCATCCTGAGATTATGATTGCCTATGGCGCAGCTCTTTCTCTGGACGGTATGTTTGCAGGCAATTCTTCATGGTATATGCCAAAACATTATCTTGAGCTGTTGGAGAATCCGGAACTTCGTGCCCATTTGCAAGCTTCTGCAGATGGTCCGCTGTTTTTCGAATCCGAAGAAGAACATCGTGCATTTAATGAACGCCATCAACTCCCGGAATTTACACCTTATGTACCGCAAAAGGGCGAAACGATCCATGCTTATCTTGGCATTGATTCCGGCAGTACGACCACGAAATTTGTGCTGATGGATGAGGATGAAAATCTTCTCGATTCTTTTTATGCACCAAATGAAGGTGATCCGCTGACTATTGCCAAGACAGCCTTGTTGACCATCCATGACCGCTACGAAAAGGCTGGTGCCAAACTGGATATCATTGCCGCAGGTACAACAGGCTACGGCGAACTGCTGTTTTCAAAAGCTTTCAGCACAGAATGCCATGTTGTGGAAACCGTTGCCCACGCCCGGGCTGCCGACAAGTATATCAAAGATGCCACATTTATCCTTGATATCGGCGGTCAGGATATGAAAGCGATCTGGATCGACAACGGCATTATCACCAATATTGTTGTCAACGAAGCCTGCTCCTCAGGCTGCGGTTCCTTCCTCGAAAACTTTGCTTCATCTTTACATATTCCTGTGGAAGAAATTGCCGAAGCCGCTTTTTCATCCAAACATCCGGCTTCTCTTGGCAGCCGCTGTACGGTTTTCATGAACAGCAGCATTGTCACGGAGCAGCGAAACGGCAAACAATCTGCAGATATTATGGCCGGCCTGTGCCGTTCCATCATTGAAAATGTTTTTACAAAGGTTATCCGAATCTCCAATTTGGACAGTCTGGGCGACAAGATTGTTGTCCAGGGCGGTACATTCAGAAATGATGCCGTACTTCGTGCCCTTGAGCAGTACACCGGTCGTGAAGTCATCCGTGCCCCTTATCCCGGCATTATGGGTGCCATCGGCGCTGCTCTCATTACTAAGAAACGCTTTGAACAGAATCACCCAGCCAAAACATTTATCGGTATTGACGGTATGGCTGATTTTTCCTATACACAAGAAGCCAACGCCCCTTGCCCGTTCTGTGCCAACCATTGTAAACGAACCATTGTCCGTTTTTCCAACGGCAATTCCTGGGTAACCAACAACCGGTGCGAACGCGGCGAAATCCTCGGTGATCCGAAGGATGCTTCTGTCCGACAGCAGCTTGCAGATGCAAAGAAATCCCGTGAACAGACACCAAATCTCTTCAAACTTCGACAGGAACTGCTGTTTAAAGACTACCCTTATCCGAAAGCTGCTAAAGAACGTGACATCACCATCGGTCTGCCCCGGGTGCTTTCCTATTGGGAAACCATGCCATTCTGGACCACCTTCTGGCGTGCTCTGGGATTTAAGATTCAATTGTCCGATCTGAGCACACGCAAAATTTACGAAGACGGACTGTCCGCAGTCACTTCCGATACCGTCTGCTTTCCAGCTAAACTGGTACACGGTCATCTGCGCAATCTGGTAAAAAAAGGTGTGGATCGTATTTTCATGCCATCCATCACAACAGTAACCTCTGAAAATACAGAGAGCACCAGCGAATCTATGTGTGCCATCGTCAAAGGCTATCCGATTGTCATCCGTAACTCCGATAACCCTGAAAAGCGTTGGCATATACCATTTGACGCACCACTTTTCCACTGGTACAAGCGCGAGGACAGAAACCGTCAGCTCACCGGCTATATGGAGAAGACTTTCGGCATTTCCCCGGCAGAAACCCGACAGGCCATTAACGTCGCCGATGCCGCTGAAAAACAGTTTCATGATGAAATGCATCGGGCAGGAAAAGCTGTTCTTGATGAAGTCACTGCCAATGGCAGCTATGCTGTTATTCTGGCCTCAAGGCCATATCAGAACGATGCCCTTGTGAACCATGACCTTCCGGAAATGTTTACAAGTCTCGGCATTCCGGTGCTGACGGCAGATTCTCTGGAAGAAGCCGACCATGTGGATTTGAGCATGAGCCGACTGGATATTGTCAATAATTATCATGCCCGCATGCTGTCTACTGCTATTCTGGCTGCCAGAAATCCACATCTGGAATATGTGCAGATTGTCAGCTTCGGCTGCGGACATGACGCTTACCTTTCCGATGAAATCATTCGTCTGATGAAGGAAATTTCCGGCAAGACACCGCTGGTTCTGAAACTGGACGAAAGTGATATCCAGGGTCCGCTGCGTATCCGTGTCCGTTCTTTTACAGAAACGATCAGCATGAACCATGCCATTCATCCGGAACTGGATATTCACCCGTTGGAAGACCCTTACCCAGTGAAATTCACCAAAGAAGACTACCGCAAAAAGATTGTCCTTGTTCCGAATACCTCCCATGCTTTCTGTCGAATTATGTCAGCCGCCATGCGAGGACAGCATATTCAGGCAGAACCACTGGAAATCGGCCGTGAAGAAGCCATCCGCCTTGGCAAACAGTATGTCCACAACGACATCTGTTTCCCTTGTCAGATTGTGATCGGTGAAGCACTGGCTGCATTAAAGAGCGGCAAATACGACGGCAAAGAAGTGGCCATCGGTATGGGCAAATATATCGGCGACTGTCGTCTGACCCATTACAGTGCCCTTCTTCGCAAAGCCCTTGATGACGCCGGATTCCATGATGTGCCGATTCTGACCAACGATGATGTAGACTACCACAATATGCATCCCGGCTTCCGAATGAGCCTTGGTTCCGCCATCCGTCTGGCTTTTGCTCTGCCTGTGATTGACGTACTGGAAGAACTGCTGCGCAAAATCCGACCTTATGAAAAGGTGGCCGGCAGCACTAACCGTGCTTTTGAAAAAGGTATGGATGCCATTGTGGAAGGCCTTGAGCTTCACGGTATCAGCGGTCTGAAAAAAGGCTTTAAAAAGGCTATTGAACTGATGAACCAGGTAAAATACGACCGCACCAACCGTCGTCCACGGGTCCTGATTGTCGGTGAATACCTGTTGAACTTCCATCCGGGTGCCAATCACGATATTGAAGATTATCTGGAACATAACGGCTTCGAAATCATTGAAGCCCACATGACAGACGTCATCCAGAAATCCTATTTCTATCTGGATGCGCAGATTAAAGAATATAAATTAAAGAAACCTTTAAACAAAAAAATCTGGTTTTCGACAGTAGACACTGTTTTCGACATGGCTCACAATATGGCAGATGCTATCGCCCAAAAGCATCCCCTCTATACACCGGCCTGCCGAATGCCTGACCTTGTCAAAGCCAGCGACCCGATCATCAATCATACATTTGATGCCGGCGAAGGCGTCCTGATTCCGGGAGAAATCCTGCACCATGCCAAAGACGGCTGCCGTTCCTTTGTCATCCTTCAGCCATTTGGCTGCCTGCCAAACCATGTTGTAGGCCGAGGCATCAGCAAACGCCTGAAAGAAATGTACCCGGATGCACAGATCCTGCCATTGGACTATGATCCGGATGTCAGCTTTGCCAACATCGAAAACCGACTGCAAATGCTGATTATGAACGCAAAAAGCGGGAATATTAAGGATAAAAATTAATATTTTATAGCATATATTCGTTGATTTTTACACGAATATATGCTAATTCTAATGTCTTTTAACTGTCTCTTTTGAGGCGCATATCTTATCCGCCATACATAGAATCCAGCTCTCCCGATATTTCGGCGGGACTGGATTCAGCGGAAACATATGCTTTCGTATCATGTCCTGCTCAATCTCATTCAATTCAAAATCCCGCCTGGCATTCTTCAAGGCGTCTCCCGCGTGGGTAACGCCATGCCATTTATGACTTTCATCCGGTATATGCCAATCGTATAAGAAATAATCATGCAGGAGGGCACCTCTCACCAGAGAACGCATATCCACTTCTCCCGGAAAATATTTCGCAATTCTCAGACACATCCTGGCCACCGCCAGGGAATGTTCATACACCGACATTCTGCCATGCTGCCTGAAATTTTTCTCCGACTGCATACCTGGTGAGGCCAGAATGTCCTGACCATATAAATGTATTAAACGCTCTGAAGCATCGTCTTCATCTGAGATTCCATTATTTCTATCTAATTCGATCGTTGTTATCGCCCCTTAATTTACCTCTTCACATATATAAATTATATAAAAATGGTAGACGCACCTTACAGCAGCGGCGCAAATAATCTCAGAATACACTGCCCAATTCTCAATGCTGTTGAACGATGGCTTCGATATTGCTCTGTCACTTCATGACATTCTTCAAAAAGATGGTCGAAGTCCGCCTTTACACCCGCAACTGCGTCCTTATGATAAAAAGCTGCCGCATTTTCAAAGTGATGATATAAACTTCTGTAATCCAGATTGATGGTACCCACAACCGCTGCCTTATCATCCGATACGCACTGCTTGGCATGGCAAAATCCCGGCGTATACTCAAAAATCCGCACACCCTTTTTTACCAATCTGTTGTAATAAGAACGTGTTGCCTGATAAACAAACTTTTTGTCCGGTATGCCCGGTGTGATAATCCGCACATCCACGCCTCTTCTGGCTGCCAGAGTAAAAGCCTTTTTCATTTCATCACTGATCAGCAGATACGGTGTAATGAAATACGCATATTCCCGTGCACTGTTCAAAACATTCATATAAACATTTTCTCCGGTATGCTCATCGTCCAGTGGATTATCTGCATAAGGCTGTACATAGCCTGTCTGCTTTGCTGTATATGTAATCTCCGGAAAATATGCCGTATAATCCGTGTCCGTCTTCTTAATGGCATTCCACATTTCAAGAAACATGACTGTAAGACTCCGTACAGCATCTCCTTCCATCCGCACACCGGTATCTTTCCAAAGGCCATAAGGATGGGTAATATTGAAATATTCATCCGCCAGATTGTAGCCGCCGGTAAAACCAACCTGTCCATCAATGACCGTAATCTTTCTGTGATCCCTGTTATTCATAAACATATTGACGAAAGGCACAATCTTATTGAAAATTCGACACTGAATACCTTGGCTTTCCATCTGTTTGACAAAATCCGTATTGATAAAGCCCATACTGCCAACATCATCATAAATCAGACGGACTTCCACACCTTCCTTTGCCTTCTCAAAGAGAATACTTTTCATGCCCGCAAAGGACTGCGCATCCTCAATGGCATGGTATTCCATAAAAATAAATTTCTTCGCTTGCTTCAATGCTTCCTTCTGAGCTTCAAAGCCATCAACCGCTTCAGGATAAAATTCCAGATCCGTGTTGTCATACACCGGATATCCCGCCGAATGACTGATATAATGCGCCATATTAGCTGTCTGCCTGTCCTCATCCGACAATTTCTGCAAAACATCTTCTTTATCCGGCAATAAAGGCGTCAATTCTGACTGCAATGCCTGAAAATGTTTGCGGATACCGATATTCACTCCGGAATGCCCGCATAACAGGTAAATACCGACACCGGCCACCGGAAATGCCATGATCAAAATCATCCAGGGCATCTTCATGGCGGAATTCATATCCCGGCCATATATTTTAATAACCACAATCAATGCAATCGCACTGGATACCAATGAAATTCCAGTGGAATACTTATTGAGCCTGACAAACAATTCAATAAGCCAGACAACCTGTATCAATATCAGCAGCGCAGTAATAAAAATACGGCCAATACTGTTTTTTACAGCACCCTTTTGTTCTTCTCTCAATTTATCTCTTCTTTCTTATAAAAACTCTACGCTGCCGTCTTCAATGTGATACATGGCGCCAACGACTCTCAACCCTTCCTGCTCCTCAATCTGCTGAATATCCAGACTATGCTCAATCAAAGCTACACTGCGTTTCACATTCAGACAGCAAGCTTTGTAATCATCGGTTTCATCACCGATCGCCAGCTTAATCTCATCTGTAATAAACTTAATATACCCTTCCGGATCACTGTTGATGGCTGCATCAACTGCACCGCAATGAGTATGCCCCAGCACAACAACCACAGGACTTCCCAGATGTCCGGCCGCATATTCAATGCTGCCCAGCTGATGGTCATCAATGACGTTGCCCGCCACACGGATCACAAAAAGCTCACCCAGACCCGCCGAAAAAATCGTCTCCGGAATCACTCTGGAATCCGAACAAGTCACAATAATCGCATGGGGATGTTGACCGTGCTCATAAGTAAACTTGCGCAGGGCCGCTGACACATTGCCACTGTTACTGTTCATCAGCAAATACCGCATGTTGCCTGACTTTAACTTCTCAATCGCCTCATCGGCTGTCATGATCATATGATGGATCATCGCTAAAACCTCCTGTCTATCACCGGGACTGCTCTGGTCCCTTAGCTTTCTTATAAAACGTCGTATCTAACTTTTATAGTATATCTTAGCATTATTGGAGATTTAGCTCAACCCAAAAGTACCTGCGAAGACGACATTTTTACCATATTGTTGCCAGAATGTCCAGACATTAAAACCCCTGCCTTTATTTCCAGCCCTCCTGCGACTTCCGTGCAAGTGATAGTTATTTCTACACATAAAAATGGCGGAGACTCTTTTCCCTTCTCTATTCCGCTCTGCCTGTGACTTACCTCTGAAAACGTTTCGCGATAAGCGTGTTTTCAGAGGTAAGTCACAGGCAGAGTGGATTCAGGGTACTTGAAGTCTCCGCCTATATGGTTTTATGGAAGTAAATAACTATAATCTGCACAAACAGCTTCGATGACTTTCAGCAGGCCGAATGGCACGCTGCTTTCCTGTCCTTTTGTCCAAGTTGTTTCTTTTCCGAAGAAACGAATCTTCGCTGTAACTGCTTCTTTGTCGATAACGGCAAATCCATCGTTCTTGCTGTCAGCCATATCGGCTTCTTTGGCAAATAACGTGAATTTGTCAAGGTATGGTGCACTTGCGTATGGGCAGAAGCTCTTGCAGTTGCCGCATTCGTTGCACATGTAGTCTACGTGGATGACCTGTGCTTTTGCCATACCAGGTACCTTGATTGAGATGTTGGCTCTGTTCGGGCATACATCTACACAGTTTTCGCATACGGTTGAACAGCCAAGGCAACGTTCGGATTCCGGTTTATCACCCGGTTCAGCCAGAATACCCTTCTTCGCATAGATGGAAGCCGGATCTGCTGCGATGTCGCAGCTGCCTGAGATTTCACGGCCGCAGATAGCTTCTGCTGCTGTGATGGCCTGAGCCATTGCTTTGACAACGATAGATGGGCCATACAGACCATCACCGATGACATATACATTTTCTACACTGGATTCCAGGGTCGGGCTGACTTTCACGCGGCCTCTGTCATCTACCTGAAGACCATTCGCTTCATAGAAATCTGTCGGCACTTTTTCACCAACAGCTGCGATCACACGGTCTGCAGGTACAGCCACTGTTTCATCCGTCTCAACAATGCCTGCACGACCGGATGCATCCAGTTCACCAAGCTTCATGACACGGCAGATTAACTGACCATTTTCCAGTTTCTCAGGTGCCAACAGTTCTCTGAACTCTACACCATCTTCTACAGCCAGCACTAATTCATGTTCATCAGCAGGCATGTAGCGTTTTGTTCTTCTATAAACAAGATACACATGCTCAACACCATCACAGCGTTTTGCTGCACGAGCTGTATCCATCGCTGTATTGCCGCCGCCGATGACAACCACATTCTTGCCGATGGCCATCTTGCCATTTGTGCGATTGTAATCTTCAAGGAATGCCAGTGCATTCTGTGCTTCACCACCCTCAAGCTTGAGTTCACCGCGTTTGTAAGCACCAACAGCAAGAATTACGCTGTCATATTCTTTCTTCAAAACATCTACGGCAGGTGCTTCTGTGTTATATAAAACTTTCACGCCTAATTTTTCAAGTAAAGCAGCATCCTTTGCAATGACACTGTCATCAATTCGGAAGTTAGGAATGATAGCGCTGACAACACCGCCCAGGCGTTCACGTTTTTCATAAATTGTTACCTTTGCGCCAAGTCTTGCCAAATAGTAAGCCGCTGCCATACCTGCAGGACCACCGCCCACGACAGCAACACTGCCGCTGTAATCACCAGTTACAGATACGCAGTCTATAATAGCATCCATAGCCTGCTCAGCACATTCCAGTTTTGTATTTCTGATCTGTACGGATTTCTCATAGAAATTACGTGTACAATAACCCTGACAAGGATGTGAACAGATGGTACCAGTCATAAATGGCAGTGCATTTCTGTTCAGAATCACTTTCAGTGCTTCTTCATATTTGCCCTCACCGGCTAATGCAACATAAGTCGGAATTTCCTGATGAATCGGGCATCCATCCTGACAAGGTGCTGTATAGCAGTCAAGCAGCGGAACTGTCTCATTAGATTTTCTTGATGCAGGCAATTTGGCCGGTTTCACATGATGCGCATCTGTAATGGCATCTTCTGCCAGTTTATTCAGTGCCGCCACATCGATACCCTTGAATTCGCCGACGCCCATTGCCTCAAGAGAATCTGCCATCTGCTGTAATCTCTGGTAGCCGCCCGGCTTCAGAATCGTTGTGGCAACTGTTACAGGCCAGATACCGCATCCGACGATTCTGTCAATATTGAAAGCATCTGCACCGCCTGAATAGGAGATACGCAATTTACCGTCAAATTCACGTGACAGTTTTGCTGCCAGTGAAATGGACAGAGGATACAGGGATTTACCTGACATGTACATTTCTTCGCTTGGAAGTTCACCTGCCTTAACATCTACAGGGAATGTATTTGTAATCTTCACACCAAATTCCAGACCCATTTCGCCGGATAATTTGATCAGCCGCTGCAGCATCGGAACGGCATCCACATACTGAAGATCATCTTCAAAATGGAAACGGCCGAATGCAATATAATCATAACCCATCTTGTCCAGTGTTTCTCTGGCAAATTCATAGCCAAGAAGTGTTGGGTTACATTTGATAAATGTATTGAGTCTCTTTTCTGTCAAAAGATAGGTTGCAATACGTTCGATTTCCTGCGGAGGACAGCCATGCAGTGTGGAAAGTGTAACGGAATTACAGATATCCGGTCTGATAGCTTCAATATCTTCTGCTGTCACATGTTTGAACTCGCTTACATGATCCAGCAGATACTGCTTACAGACTTTGAAGGTTTCTGTATCAGCTGCATTCTTCATACTTTCAATGAATGTGTTGACTTTCTCAGACTTGATACCCTCCAGATCATAACCAACACTGATATTAAACTGGAAACCATCCATACTGCCAAGGCCGTATTCCTTTGCCATAAAGGAAAGCAGGAACCATGCCTTAATGTATTCATCCTGTGCCTGAGGAACATAAAGCTCGGTAGACCACTCACAGTTGTAAGCTTCATCATCCGCTTTGATACATGGCTTGTTGACACATGCTGCCAGTTCATCACCATCCATGATCTGAACGGTTTTCAGTTCAAAGAAACGGCTGCCGGCATAATAAGAAGCCGCAATATTCTGAGCTAACTGGCTGTTAGGGCCGGCTGCAGGACCAATCGGAGTCTCAAGGTCTCTGCCAAAAATTGTCAGCGTTTCTTCAGGCGCTTTATAAGCACGATGAAGCCCAAAAAGCGTACCATGATTCTCTAATTCTTCTGTTACCCAATTCATTAACTGGTCAAAAGACATACCTGTCATTCTATCACTCATGAGAAAACCTCCTGTATTCTCTTTCAATCTCTATTTCTTTTAATTCTATCTTCCCTTTAAATCCACAGCATCTGCTTGAACAGATGCTGCACCTGTCCCCAATCTGATTAACCGTTGATGCTGTGCCACAGCTTTGCAGATTCTTCTCTGCATTTTGCCATTGCTTCTTCAACGTCAATTACTTTAATCTCACGGTCTTTCATCAATACACGGCCGTTGGCAACCGTTGTCACAACGTCTCTGCCTGTCATGCCAAACAGAATATGACCGTTGATATTGGATGCATCCAGCTGTGTTGGTGGGTTGTAATCCACAACGATGACATCACCGGCTGCGCCCTCTTTCAGAACACCAAGCGGTGTCTTAAAGTAACGATTTGCAATGGCTGCATTGTTCTCAAACAGCATCTTCGGAACTTCTCCCCATGCCGCATTGGCGTCGCAAAGATGATGTTTGTGCAGTACATTGGCCACCTTATAAGATTCAATCATATCATGTGTATAACCGTCTGTACCAAGACCTGTCAGGATACCTCTGTGAACCAGCTCCATGGTTGGCGGGCATCCGCAGGCATTGCCCATGTTGGATTCCGGATTATGTACCACCATTGTGTTGGTATCTTTGATCAGATCCATTTCATGAGGGTTAATGTAAATACAGTGACCCAGCAGCGTCTTCTCACCGAGAATGTTGAAATCCATCAGTCTGTCCACGATACGTTTGCCATATTTCTTCAGACAGTCATGCAGATCTTCAATGCCTTCTGCCACATGGATATGATAGCCGACTTCATCCGGTTTGTTCGCAGCTGCCAGTTCCATGGTTGCATCGGAAATTGTAAACTGTGCATGCATACCCATCATACCGGCGATCATATCTGTGTCATCTTTCAGTGCATAACGGATAAATTCCGCATTCTCCATAACAGATTCTCTGGCTTTATCCATACCATCACGATCAGAAATCTCATAACAGAGGCAGGCACGAACACCTAATTCCTTAGCCACATCAGCGATTGTAAATAAGCTGCCGCCAATCTGTCCAAAACTTGCATGGTGGTCAAAAACCGTCGTCACACCATTGCGAATACAGGAAATCAATGTTTCAACCGCACTGTATTTCGTCTGTTCCAGTGTCAGATGGCGGTCGATCGTCCACCACTGACCATCCAGAATATCCAGAAATCCCTTCGGATTATACCCCTTAATACTTAATCCTCTGGCCATCGCACTGTAAATGTGCTCATGCGTATTGATAAATGCCGGCATGATCACGCCGCCCTTTGCATCAATGAATTCTGCATCCCCATACTGTTTCTTTATAGCCTCTGTTTCCCCCACAGCAGCGATCTTTGTCCCCTCAATCGCAACAGCACCATTTTCAACAAAGGGCATCTCATCATTTCTTGTAAATAACTTACCATTACCAATAACCAGCATCATTCCTGCCTCCTTCTTTAATACTTAAATAAAATGTTTATTTACCTTATAATATACATAAATCTTACTCGGCTTTTTCTTCCGCAGGTTCAACTGCACTGCCCTTCGGCTTTGGAAGAAGCAGATTCAGCACAACAGCTGTAATCATCGCCAATACAACCGGTGATTTACCAAAAATAGTTGTTACCCAAGCTGGGAATGTTGCTAATGCTGCATTCGCCTGTGTCACACCCATACCAAGGGCAATTGCCAGACCGACAATTGTTGTATTGCGGAAATCCAATGGCTGAGTTGTGATCAGCTTGATACCTGTCATTGTGATGGATGCGAATACAGAAATTGTTGCACCGCCCAATACACAATAAGGAATCGTTGTCAAAACTGCTGAGAATACCGGCACCAGACCTGCAACAAGCAGAATCCCTGCCGCAATACGGAATACCTTTCTTGCTACAACCTTTGTAGAGGCAACAATGCCTACATTCTGACTGTAGGTTGCCGTCGGCAGACCGCCAAAAACCGCACCCACAACATTGCTGATACCATAAGCCACAATACCGCCCTTTAACTCTTCGTCCGTCGGCATTCTGTCCAGACCGCCTGTTGTAGTAGCCGAGAAGTCACCGATCGCCTGGATCGCATTAATCGCAAACAGTAAACCGATGGCAACACATGAAGACGGCTCAAACTTAATGCCAAAATGCAGTGGCTGAGGAATACTAATCAGTGATGCACCGGTTACAGATGAGAAATCCACCATTCCGAAGAAAATGGCGATAATGTAACCAATGATAATACCTATTAATATAGAAGCAAGCTTGAAAATACCTTTGCCGTAATGGTTCAGGTATGTAACGATACATAATACAATAATTGCTACCAGCCAGTTCTGCCATGCACCGTAATGCTCATTGGATGTACCACCGGCCATATAGTTGATGGCTGTCGGATACAACGAAAGACCAATGGCAAATACAACCGTACCTGTGATCAACGGTGGGAAAAACTTCCTGATCTGTTTAATAAACAGACCAACCAATAAAGCAACAATACCGCCGACTATCTGTGCCCCCAGTATGGTCGCCACATCATACTGAGTCGCTATAGCCTGCATCGTCGGAACATACGCAAAACTGATACCCATAATCATTGGTAAACCCGAACCGATTGCATACGCACTGCCATGGAACAGCGGATAAAGCTGAATCAATGTGGTCAATGCTGAAACAAACAACGCTGCCTGGATCAAAATAACTGAATCAGAATCGGAAAGACCTGCCGCATTGGCTACAATGATCGCCGGTGTAACACATCCTACTATCATAGCAGCTACATGCTGCAATGACAATGGAAATGCCTGTAAAAATGAGGGCTTACCCTCCATGTTAAATAAGTCATCAGCTGAAAGCCTTCTGCCTTTCTTCCGTCCAAGATCTTCTTTGCTATTCATCTTGTGACACCTACCTCCCTAAAAGTCTATACTTTTATGTATTTTCCTTCTTATCGTGTGCATATGATAAGGACATCATGCATAACCCCCGAACAGCTGCCAGACTATGTCGGGTTGCTTTGACATTTGATTAACAAGTAGGGAGACTTCCACTCATTTGCTACACAATAACAAAAATATTTCCCTCCCTCATGGATGCGCATTTATTCAAGTTCACCAAAAGAAATATTCTCTGATTGTCATTTTAACATTATGTTAGACAAAACACAAGCACTTTCTAAAAAATTTTTTTGATTCCTAAAAATTTTTTGATTTTCCTCTTGCAATTTTCAAATTATCTGTTATGATGATTACAGGGAGACAAAATGAGACTTATCAAGCATGGTTTTATGGAGGTTCAGCAATGGCTAACAAAGCAGATAATCAAATCAAATGGGTATTAAACAAGATGCCGAAGAGTGACGACCAGCAGGTCGCTAACATGTCTCTGGAGGAGATGTCGAAAGCAAACAATTTCCACAAGAGCTTTCCTCAG
>NZ_JBBMEK010000035.1:0-19131 GCF_040096555.1 Coprococcus intestinihominis
TGAATTTGTGACAAGCAAACGTTATATGCATCATTATAACTTCCCATCATACTCAGTGGGTGAGACAAAGCCTTCAAGAGGTCCGGGCCGTCGTGAGATCGGTCATGGTGCATTGGCTGAGAGAGCATTAGTGCCTGTTCTTCCTTCAGAAGAAGAGTTCCCATATGCTATTCGTACAGTATCTGAGACATTTGAATCCAATGGTTCTACATCACAGGCTTCCATCTGTGCATCCACTATGTCTCTGATGGCTGCCGGTGTTCCGATTAAGAAACCTGTTGCAGGTATCTCCTGTGGTCTTGTAACTGGCGATACAGATGATGATTATCTTGTACTCACAGATATTCAGGGCCTTGAAGATTTCTTCGGTGATATGGACTTCAAAGTAGCCGGTACACACGATGGCATCACAGCAATCCAGATGGATATCAAGATTCATGGTCTGACACGTCCGATTGTTGAAGAGGCAATCAGAAGAACAAAGCAGGCAAGAGAGTACATTCTTACTGAGATTATCGAACCTTGCATCTCTGAACCGCGTAAGGAAGTCGGCGAATTCGCTCCGAAGATCCAGCAGATCAAGATCGATCCTTCCAAGATTGGTGATGTTGTAGGTCAGAAGGGGAAAGTCATCAACCAGATCATCGACGAAACAGGTGTGAAGATCGATATCACAGATGATGGTGCTGTATCTATCTGTGGCGTAGACAAAGTCGGCATTCAGAAAGCAATCGATATGATCACAATGATCGTATCTGATTTCGAAGAAGGTCGTATCTACACAGGTAAGGTTGTCAGCATCAAGGAATTCGGTGCATTCCTTGAATTTGCACCTGGCAAAGAGGGTATGGTTCATATCTCCAAGCTTGACAAAAAGCGCGTAAATCACGTAGAAGATGTACTGACACTTGGTGATGTCATCAAAGTTAAATGCATGGGTAAAGACAAGATGGGACGTATCAGCTTCAGTAAGAAAGATGCAGAATAATCAGCAGATACAGATGTTTATAAAAGCATATAAATGATCAATAAATAGAGGATATCATTTTGCGGAGATAAAAATCCACAGAATGGTATCCTTTTGTTGTTTTAAGGGTGCAGGGTGTGGTAAGATATAATTAACAGTAAGCTATGCATGCTGAATGCCTGATGACTATGAAAGAACAGGACTTTTACAGGCAGTGCGGTCAATAAAGCAATAAAAAATGCAACAGCCAAGTTAGGAAGTGGGGGAGAGGAATAAGATATGAAAGTAAAGATATGCCCATTATGTGATAGTGAGATGAAGAAAGCCCATTACTGCGATACCTGTCATTCTTTTATATGGCGTCCGGAGATCCTGGATGTTCATTACAATGCGCAGCAGAGAGGAATGGGAGAGGAAGATTGTGCTTATGGTGTGAGCCATGATCAGAAGGATCACAGGAATGACATCTATGGAAGGTTTTCGGATGCGCTGAAGAAAGAAGACAAGAAGCAGAAAAATCGGAAGAAGGCTACATCCCATGAGGAAGTCTATGGCAGCAGTATACAGAAAAAGGCCGGCAGATCTTATAGAACCGACAGGTCAGGCACGGACATGGAAGCTAAACGGCGCAAGGCCGGAGGCTGTCTGGGGAAGGTTGTATTGGCGATCATTATTTTGAATGCATTGTTAGGTGTTGCCGGAAGTCACCTTATTCATTATTTTACAAATGGTGATTTTCAATATGTGATTGAAGATTTGATGGATGAATTGGGGGTTGACGATGCAGATGAAATTATTGGTTCTGATACATCGTCAGAGGAATATTACAGAGAACTTTCAGAACAGGAAGTTTCTGCGTATCCGGATGGATGCAATGGTTATGGACATTTTGATGTGACAGATGAAGACATGGGGGCATTGATTGAAGCCTGGACCAGAACAGAATATGGAAGAGATATATCAGGAGATGATTCGTCATCGGAAGATAACTATATTTATACATATGATGGGGAGACAACGTCTTATCTACAGAAAACAACCTATTATAATGTTGACGGGGAATATAATGACTATGTGATAATTTACAGTGACAGTGCAACCGGTAAAATTCATTCGGTGACAGCATCTATGGAAGATACCGAAAGGATAAAATCATTTCTCAAAATGGTGGTTCAGAAACTCGATTCGAAGGCGGATTGGAGCGGAAAAGAACTGGAGCGGCAGTGTGACAATTTTCTTAAACAGATGGACAGTGGGGATGGCAGCGTGGATATCGACAACATGGTGATCAATGGTTCGAAATACAGTGATGGTGAGATATGGCTAAGTATAGATTGTACGGATTTTTAAGCGATTGTGTGAAAAAATAAACAACATAGGCAGGTTATAATCTTGACGATTTATACAACTTGTATTAAAATAGATGGTGAAGAATGACTACCTGTCAATAAAGTGTTTATTGATATGGTCATATATAGAAAGGAGAAAAATATCATGGCAAAAGTTATGAAAACTATGGATGGTAACACAGCTGCTGCTTGGACTTCTTATGCGTTCACAGAAGTTGCTGGTATCTTCCCGATCACACCATCCTCACCTATGGCAGAAGTAACTGACGATTGGGCAGCCAACGGCAGAAAGAACATCTTCGGTCAGACTGTTGATGTAGTAGAAATGGAATCTGAGGCAGGTGCTTCAGGTACAGTTCATGGTTCTATTTCTTCAGGTGCATTAACAACTACTTATACAGCTTCCCAGGGCTTATTACTTATGATCCCTAACATGTATAAGATCGCAGGTGAATTATTGCCTTGTGTATTCCATGTAAGTGCCAGAGCATTAGCTTATCATGCATTAAACATCTTCGGCGATCACTCTGACGTTATGGCATGTCGTCAGACAGGTTTCGCAATGCTCTGTTCTAACTCCGTTCAGGAAGTTATGGACTTGGCTGCAGTTGCTCATCTTGCTACAATCAAAGGCAGAGTTCCATTCCTTCATTTCTTTGATGGCTTCAGAACATCTCATGAGATTCAGAAAGTTGAATGTACAGATTACGATGAATTAGCTAAATTAGTAGATTACGATGCACTGGCAGAGTTCAGAAAATCCGCTCTGAACCCAGAACATCCAGTTATGAGAGGTACAGCTCAGAACCCAGATGTTTACTTCCAGGGTCGTGAAGCAAGCAACAAGTTCTACGATGCACTTCCAGAAATCGTAGAAGAATACATGGCTAAAGTCAGCGAGATGACAGGTCGTGAATACAAGCTGTTCAACTACTATGGTGCTCCAGATGCTGATCGTGTTATCATCGCTATGGGTTCTATGTGTGAAGCAGCTGAAGAAGTTATCGATTACCTGACAGCTAAAGGCGAAAAAGTTGGTATCGTTAAAGTACATCTGTACAGACCTTTCAGAGCAGACAAACTGTTCGAAGCTATTCCTGCAACAGTTAAGAAGATTGCTGTTATGGATAGAGTTAAGGAAGTTACAGGTTACGGCGAACCATTATATGTTGATGTCTGTGCAGCAGCATTCAAAGAAGGCAAGACATATGATATCGTTGGCGGTCGTTACGGCCTTGGTTCTAAGGACGTTACTCCAGGTTCCATCATCTCTATCTATGAGAACCTGAAAGCAGATCAGCCAAAGAACAACTTCACAATCGGTATCGTTGATGATGTTACAGGTCATTCCTTACCAATCATCCCTGAAGTTGACGTTGCTCCAGCTGGTACAACAAGCTGTAAGTTCTGGGGTCTTGGTTCTGATGGTACTGTAGGTGCTAACAAGAACTCTATCAAGATCATCGGTGACCATACAGATATGTATGCTCAGGCATATTTCCACTATGATTCCAAGAAGTCCGGTGGTGTTACACAGTCACATCTTCGTTTCGGTAAGACACCTATCCGTTCTACATACCTTGTTAAGACAGCTGACTTTATCGCATGTCATAATCAGGCTTATATCCATATGTATGATATCCTTGGCGATATTAAAGAAGGTGGTACATTCCTCTTCAATACAGTTTGGTCTCCAGAAGAACTGGATGAAAAACTGCCATCCAAGGTTAAACATCAATTA
This sequence comes from Coprococcus intestinihominis, assembly GCF_040096555.1. Classification (NCBI taxonomy): domain Bacteria; kingdom Bacillati; phylum Bacillota; class Clostridia; order Lachnospirales; family Lachnospiraceae; genus Coprococcus; species Coprococcus intestinihominis. The sequence goes on from NZ_JBBMEK010000035.1 coordinate 4,058, forward strand.
GCTCAGAAACACGTTAAGTTCTACATCATCAACGCAGAAGATGTTGATAAAGAACTTAAGTTAAATGGTAAGACAAATGCCGTTCTTCAGGCTGCATTCTTCAAACTGGCTAACATCATTCCTATCGATACAGCTGTTAAGTATATGAAGGAAATGATCGTTAAGTCCTATGGTAAGAAGGGTGAAGATATTGTTAACAAGAACTTCGCAGCTGTAGATGCTGGTCTTGATAAGATCGTAGAAGTTCCTGTTCCAGAAAGCTGGGCTACATGTCCTGATGACGCTCCTGTTGTTAAGGAAGTTCCAGATTTCGTAAGAGACGTTGTAATGCCAATGAACGCTTGCGACGGCGATGCTTTACCAGTATCTGCTTTCAACGGCAGAGAAGATGGTCACTTCCCTCTGGGAACAGCTGCATACGAAAAACGTGGTGTTGCTGTCAGCGTACCTGTATGGGATGCTGCTAAGTGTATCCAGTGTAACCAGTGTTCATATGTTTGCCCTCATGCAACAATCAGACCTGTTCTGTTAACAGATGAAGAAGCAGCTGCAGCTCCAGCTAACTTCGGTGCTGTTCCAGGCAAGGCTAACCTTGCAGGCAAATATCAGTTCAAGATGCAGGTATCTCCTCTTGACTGTCTGGGTTGCGGCAGCTGTGTAAACATCTGTCCTACAAAGGCTCTTGAGATGGTTCCACTTGGAACACAGCTCGATGAAGCTCCTAACTGGGAATATGCAGTAGCTCTTCCACAGAAAGAGAACCCAATGGACAAATACACAGTTAAGGGTTCACAGTTTGAAAAACCATTACTTGAGTTCTCAGGCGCATGTGCAGGTTGTGGTGAAACACCTTACATCAAACTTGTAACTCAGTTATTCGGTGATAGAATGTATGTTGCTAATGCAACAGGTTGTACATCTATCTGGGGTGGTTCTGCTCCATCTATGCCATATACAACTAACGAAAAAGGTCAGGGTCCTGCATGGTGTAACTCACTGTTCGAGGATAATGCTGAATTCGGTTTAGGTATGTTCATGGGTCAGAAACATCGTAGAGAAGCATTAGCTAAGAAGATCAAAGGTCTTGTAGATCTTGGTGTTCTTGCTGAAGAAGCACAGGCTTGGTTAGATACTAAGGAAGAAGGCGAAGCTTCTAAGGCTACATCTGCAGCTCTGTTAGCAGCAGCTAAGGCTTACGCTGGTGACAATGCAGAAGCTAAAGCAATCTGTGATGCTATCGTTGAAGGCTATGACCTCTTAGTTAAGAAGTCACAGTGGATCTTCGGTGGTGACGGCTGGGCTTACGATATCGGTTACGGCGGTCTTGATCACGTACTTGCTTCCAACGAAGACGTTAACGTATTCGTTGTAGATACAGAAGTTTACTCCAATACTGGTGGTCAGGCTTCCAAGTCTACTCCTGTAGGTGCAGTTGCTAAATTCGCTGCTTCAGGTAAGAAGACAAAGAAGAAAGACCTTGGTATGATGGCTGCTTCTTACGGTTATGTATACGTAGCACAGGTTGCTATGGGCGCTAACATGAACCAGTTCATCAAAGCTCTTAAAGAAGCTGAAGCTTATCATGGTCCATCACTCATCATCGCTTACGCTCCATGTATCAACCATGGTATCAAGGGCGGTATGAAGGGTGCTCAGACAAGAATTAAAGAAGCTGTAGAGTGCGGTTACTGGTCATGTTGGAGATTCAACCCAGAACTTAAGGCTCAGGGCAAGAATCCATTCATCCTTGATTCTACTAAAGAACCTAAGGGCGACTTCAGAGCATTCATCATGAACGAAGTTCGTTATGCATCCCTGAAGAAAGGCTTCCCAGAAACAGCAGAAGCTCTGTACGCTAAGACAGAAGCAGATGCTAAAGACAGACTCGCTGGCTACATCAAGAAAGCAGCTGAATAATTCATCGTTAGATAATTTTTCAGAGTCAATGAATATACAGGCTCCGGTGCTTAGGCACCGGGGCCTTTTTCATGCAATAGGAAATTCCGAGGAATTTTCTATTGCATAAAAATGAAAAATAAATTCTTTACGTGCAAAGGCAGGATATAGTATAATCGGTATATTAAATAAATGAAATTATACTGGAAAGAGTGAAGAAATGGTTAAGACCTTTTATTTAAGTAATGGACTGAAGGTTGCAATGGAATATATGCCACAGTATCGTTCCGTATCCATGGGTGTTTGGGTGAAAGCCGGCTCGGTCAATGAGAATAAGCAGACCAATGGCATGGCACATGTGATTGAACATATGTTGTTTAAAGGAACGGAGAAGCGAACTGCCAGAGAATTGGCAGATGCCATGACAGAAATCGGCGGGAATATGGATGCCTATACGACGAAAGAATATACATGCTTTTACACGAAGACGCTGTATGAGCATCTTTTTTATGCCATAGATATTCTTGGGGATATGTTATCTAATTCCAAAATAGACGAGAATGATCTGAAAAAAGAACTGGGGGTTATTGCCGAGGAAATCGATATGTATGATGATTCCCCGGAAGATATTGTCCATGAACGGCTGCAGGAAGTAATCTGGAGAGAACATTCGCTTGGGTATCTGATTTCAGGGGATAAGCAGACAGTACTTGGCTTTAAGAGACAGGATGTGCTGGATTTTATGAAGCAATATTATACTGCTGATCGAATGACAATCGCTATATCCGGCTATTTTGAGGAAGCAAGAGTCCTTGAAGCACTGGAGAATTGTTTTGGAGGCATTGCGCCGGGGGATAAAGTCTCGCTTTTGGAAGCCAATGTGCGGATTGCAAAGGCAAAATACTATCCATCCCTCTATATGCAGCATAAGGATGTGGAACAGGTGCATATGATTATAGCCTTTGAATCTCTGGATTATTATGATCCGGAGAGATACATACTCAGTGTTGTCAACAGTCTGCTGGGCGGTAATGTGAACTCAAGACTTTTTCAGACAATTCGTGAAGAAATGGGATTAAGCTATGCCATTTATTCTTATGGCAGTTCCTATGAAAAAGGCGGACTTTTTCATATTTATGCGGCGGTTCATCCGAATCAGGTCAGGCCGGTATTGAAAGCGGTTGTGGATATTATTCAGAAGTTGAAAAAAGAGCTGGTATCTGATCGGGAGCTGTATATTGTGAAGGAATCCGTGAAAACAGACCTGATTATATCGGATGAGAGCACGTACAATAGAATCAGCAATTACGGTAAATCCTATATTCATGGGGAAACGATAGAGACTGTGGAAGAAGCGGCAGAAAAGATAGGGCAGGTAACGGTTGAAGAAGTACGGGCCTTTGTTTATAAACATTTTGATCTGAGTCAGATGAGCCTTTCATTGGTGGGAGATTTGAAAAAATTGCCGAGAGAAGAAATGGAAGAACTCTGGATGACATACAGAACGGAGAAAGCATGAGAATTACATTAGTAACAGTCGGTAAAATCAAAGAAAAATTTTTTGTACAGGCCATTGCAGAATATAGTAAGCGGTTAAGCCGTTATTGTAAATTAGAAATCATCGAAGTGGCTGATGAGAAGACACCGGACAAAGCCAGTGAAGCCCTGGAACTGCAGATTAAGGAAAAAGAGGGTGAACGTATCTTAAAGTCGATTAAAGACGATAGTTATGTGATCGCTCTGGCCATTGAAGGGAAAATGCGCAGTTCCGAGGAACTGGCGGCGAGAATTGAGAAGCTTGGAATCGGCGGTGAAAGTCATTTGACTTTTGTCATCGGCGGTTCTCTTGGTTTGGCTCCGGCAGTTTTAAACCGTGCCGATGAAAAACTTAGTTTTTCACCAATGACATTTCCGCATCAGCTGATGCGTGTCATTTTGCTGGAGCAGATTTATCGGAGCTATCGAATTATTAATCATGAACCTTACCATAAATAAAATAACAAGACATGATTTAGGCCATCATTCATAGAATAGATAAAAAATGGATGGTGCCGGTCATGTCAGTAAAAAGAGAACTGATTAAAGGAACTCTGATATTAACAGCAGCCGGGTTTGCAGCCCGGCTGCTTGGCTTTTTTAACAGGGTTTATCTGGCAAATTTGATATCCAATGCAGAACTGGGGCGTTATCAGCTGATATTTCCGATTTTTATGTTTTGTATGGCAGTCAGCTGCGCGGGGATACAGGTGGCCGTGTCGAAAATGGTGGCGGCTTATCACGGCACAGGCAAGAAAAAGGCAATCAGACAGACAATAAAATCGGCTGGGATTATGTCGCTGATTGTAGCATTACTGATCAGCGGCTGTGTTATTGCTTTTTCTGAGCCTATCAGTCGGTGGATTTTAAAGGATATCAGTTGTCGGGAATATCTGGTGATTATGGCAATTGCCATTCCTTTTGCAGCAGTACATACTTGTGTCGGCGGTTATTTTTATGGTATCAGACATACTGCAGTTCCGGCAGTGACGCAGCTTTTAGAGCAGGTTGTCAGAGTTGTGACCATTTATCTACTGGGTGCAATGATGTACCAAAAGGGAAAAATGGATGCTTCTGTTGCGGTCTGGGGATTGGCAGCGGGGGAAATATTTTCCTGCTTTTTAACTTGGATTTGTTATCGATTTAGTATTCGAAGTCAAAATGGGGGATCAGGGAGCGGGGAGCCGATCAGAAAAATCCTCCGACAATTGTGGCAGTATGGCGGTCTTCTGACAGCTAACAGAGTATCAGTGACATTACTGCAAAGTACAGAAATGATTCTGATGCCTGTGATGCTGGCAAAATATTATGGAGATACAGAAAGTGCACTGTCTGTGTTTGGCATTGTTACGGGCATTGTGCTGCCGGTTATTCTGTTTCCAAATACAGTGACCAATGCAATGGCATCACTTTTGCTGCCGGCAGTAGCGGAGGCAGAGGAAGTTCATGATTACCGGGCAGTGTCGGGAGCAATTAAGAAAAGCCTGGAATATTGTCTGCTTCTGGGGCTTTTTTCAGGGTTAGTTTTTGGGGGCTGCGGTAATCAGATTGGCAGTCTGCTTTTTAACGATATTGAGGCAGGGGGATACATACAGTCTTTTGCGATTCTCTGTCCGCTTATGTACATTCAGTCTTTGTTAGCAGGTGCGCTAAATGGGCTTGGAAAAATGAACGAAACATTGCTGCATCATGTGATTGCTTCGGGTATCCGGTTGTTCGGTGTGGTTGTCATGATGCCCAAAATGGGGATTTATGGTTATATTGCAGGTGTATTTTGGGCCAATGCAGCAGTAACGGTTATCGCCGCGGTTCGTCTGTATCAGATTGTGGGAAGAATAAGTAGTGCAAAAAGAGATTGATTTTTATGATATCTGTGTTACAATATGTATAACAGATGGACAATGTTTGATGCCAGACAAAAGGTGCAGGAGATGCTGTCCGTCCTTCAGGACTCACAGATGAGGCCTGAACAGAATATAATATAATCATAAGAGAAGGTGAGCATATGATACTGGAGATAGATTTTAACAGTGATGAAGCCTTGTATATACAGCTGCGTAATCAGATCGTCATCGGTATCGCCACGTCTCAGCTTTCGGCGGGGGATTCGCTGCCGTCGGTGAGACAACTGGCTGACCGTGTGGGTATCAACATGCATACAGTGAATAAGGCATATACGGTATTGAGACAGGAAGGCTATGTGAAGCTGGACCGGAGGAAAGGTGCTGTTATAGCCATAGACTGCAATAAGGCATCGGCGCGCAATAAATTGCTCAGAGATCTGCAGGTGATGCTGGCAGGTGCCATGTGCAAGGGAATTACAAGAGATGAAGTGCATGAGATGATCGATATGATCTATGATTATTATGAACAGCCGGCGAATTATCCGGAGGAGGGATAGCGTATGCTTTGTGATGGATGTCATGAGAACGAGGCGATCGTTTTTTATACAGAGATTATTAATGGCGAGAAGAAGGAACTACATTTGTGTGAGGCCTGTGCGGCCAAGGAGACCGGCATGGATCATTCATTTGTTTCTTTGACGGATACATCATTTTTGGCGAATTTACTGGCAAGTGTCCTTGGAAAGCGCCAGGAGACAGATGATGAAGAGAATCTGAAGAAGACGAATCTTGTTTGTCCGTCCTGCCATATGACATATAATGAATTTTTGAAATATGGTACCTTTGGGTGTCCGGATTGTTATAAGACATTCAACTTTGTATTGGATGGTTATCTGAAGAAGATACAGGGCAATTGTGAACATACAGGTAAGGAACCGCTTTATGGCGGGGAGACGGTACATATCCCGTCGATCACAGCAGATGCTGATCACGCTGAGATGAAGGATGTTGAACAGGACATCGCATTTACAGTAGATGCCGGTTCAACAGAGGAAGAACTCCGGGCGGCATTGAAGCGGGCTGTGGCGAAGGAAGAATATGAAGAGGCGGCCAGAATCCGTGATATAATCAGAGCCGGCAGAAAAGAGGCGGATGAACATGCGTAAATGGTATGAAATGGAAGCGTGCAATCAGGGACCGATTATAGGCGGTCAGGTATACCTGGTCCGCAATATTATGGGGTATCCTTTTGAAGCGAAGATGAACGAGGAAGAACAGAATGCCCTGATGGCAGCCGTGTGTTATGCGGTACGTCAATCAGAAGAGGTTCTTCAGAAGAAGTTTGTGTTTATTAACTTTTCTGAGGTCAGAGATTACGAGCAGCAGGCATTGATCGGGAAATTGGCCATTCCGCCGCAGATGTTTGAAAAGGGCCATGAAGCGGGAATCCTTATATCAGAGGATGAATCCATTTCGGTACTTGTCAATGGCAAGGAACATCTTTGTATACAGGTATCCTGTCCAGGCAATCATATACAGGAAGCCATGGCACTGGCGGGGCAGGTGGATGATTGTCTGAATCAGTATTTGAAATATGCCTTCAGTAAGAAGTATGGCTATCTGACTTCCAGTCCACTTTATATGGGAACAGGAATGTCTGCATCATATCTGCTGCATCTGCCGTATCTGGAGAAGAAATCCGTGATGCATCAGATAGAGAAACAGATCAGTCAGTATGGATTTACACTGAGACCGCATTTTGATGGGCAGACAGAGGCACCGGGCAGTGTTTACAGGATGCGCAACAGAAAGACTCTGGGCCTTTCTGAAAGCGAGATCACTTCTGCACTGGAACATCTGGCGGGGCAGTTGGCGGAGCAGGAGGAGGCACTTGCCAGACAGTGTTTCAACGAGGACCGTCTGAGTCAGGTGGATCCCATGTATCGTGCCTATGGTTTGATCAAGTATGCCAGAAAGCTTGGATATGATGAGACCATGGCCTGTCTGTCGCTACTCCATGCCGGTGATCTGTATCATATTTGGCCGGAACAGGCAGAGATATGCCCTTTTGCTGTTATGCTGAATATGGCGGATGCTGTTTTGTCAGCAAGTGCTGAGAAGAATATCAGCAGCAGTGAGCGCGGGAGGGTCCGGGCAGATTATATTCGGAGGAATTTGCCGGTGCTTGATGCATCAGAAGCAGTTTCTTCTTAGTGAGAGATAAAATGTACAACAGGAGGCTTTTATTTTTATGCAATATAGATTTACACAAATGGCAGCCAATGTGATGCATTATTCAAAGGAGGTTGCATCAGAACTGAATCACAGTTATATCGGAACAGAACATATTCTGATTGGATTGCTGCGAGAGAAAGAGGGACTGGCATGCCAGGTGCTGGAAGATCATGATGTGACAGAGGAGAAGGTATTGCACATGGTCAGTCAGCTGATTCAGGGCAGTCAGACAATGGTGGCAGAGCCGGAAGAATACACACCGCGAAGCCGCCGTATTCTGGAGATCGCTAACCGTGAAGCCATGCGGTTCAGAGCTTCGGCCATAGGAACGGAACATCTTTTGATTGCCATATTAAGAGAAACAGATTGTGTTGCGGCACAGCTGTTATATTCCCTTGGTGTGCAGGCCCAGAAGGTTTATCAGGATATTGTACTTGGTATCGGTATGGATGCCAGGGCAGCGAAGGCAGATATGCCGTCGGCCAAGGGCAAGTCGCGGAGAAAGAATGAACCTTTAATGGTTGATCAGTACAGCAGAGATCTGACGGCCTATGCCAGAGAGGGCAAACTGGATCCGGTGATTGGACGTCATGATGAGATTCAGCGGGTGATTCAGATACTTTCCAGAAGAACGAAGAACAATCCTTGCCTGATTGGTGAGCCTGGTGTTGGCAAAACCGCTGTTGCGGAAGGACTGGCACAGAAGATTATCAGCGGCAATGTACCTGAGACAATCAAGGACAAGCGGGTTCTGACACTGGATATTTCCGGCATGGTGGCCGGTTCAAAGTACCGGGGTGAATTTGAAGAGCGCATTAAACGCGTGATCAATGAAGTCAAAGAAGATGGCAATATTTTGCTTTTCATCGACGAAATTCACACGATTATCGGTGCCGGCGGTGCGGAAGGTGCCATTGATGCGGCCAATATCCTGAAACCGTCACTGGCCAGAGGTGAACTGCAGATTATCGGTGCCACGACCATTGAAGAATATAGGAAGCATATTGAGAAGGATGCGGCCCTTGAACGTCGTTTTCAGCCGGTAATGGTGGAGGAACCATCTGAGGAGGAAGCCATTGAGATTCTGATCGGTCTGAAGGGGGCGTATGAGAATCATCATCACGTGACCATTACAGATGAGGCTCTGGAGGCAGCTGTTCATTTGTCTGCAAGGTATATCAATGATCGTTTTCTTCCGGATAAGGCCATTGATCTGATCGATGAAGCGTGCTCCAAGGTAAGACTGAGCTCTTACACATCATCCCCAAAAGTAAAAGAATTAGAGAAAAAGGTAGCGGAACTTGAGGAAGAGAAAGAGCAGGCTATTAAGGATGAAGCCTATGAACGGGCCAGTGAGATCAAGAAGATGCAGAAGGAATTAAATGATGAGATGATCCGCCTTAACAGCGAGTGGGAAAAGGTTCGCAGCAGCGAGCAGTTGATCGTTGGAGAGAACGAAGTAGCAGACATTGTGGCCAGTTGGACCAAAATCCCGGTCAGAAAGCTTGAAGAAGAAGAGTCAGAACGCCTGAGAAAACTTGAATCGATTCTGCATGAACGTGTGATCGGTCAGGAGGAAGCCGTAAGTGCAGTGGCCAAAGCCATCCGACGTGGCAGAGTCGGTCTGAAAGATCCGAAGCGCCCGATTGGTTCATTCTTGTTCCTGGGACCTACAGGTGTCGGCAAAACGGAATTGTCCAAGGCGCTGGCAGAGGCAATGTTCGGCAAGGAGGATGCCATGATTCGGGTTGATATGTCAGAATACATGGAGAAACACAGTGTGTCTAAACTTATTGGATCACCTCCGGGATACGTCGGCTATGATGAGGGAGGACAGCTCAGTGAGAAGATCAGACGGAATCCTTACTCGGTTTTACTGTTTGATGAGATTGAGAAGGCACACCCGGATATTTTCAATATTCTTCTGCAAGTTCTCGATGACGGTCATATTACAGATTCTCAGGGAAGAAAAATTGATTTCAAGAATACAGTGATCATCATGACTTCAAATGCCGGAGCAGCCAATATTGTCACACCGAAGAAACTGGGATTTTCAGTGGGTGATACACATGAAGCAGATTATCAGAAGATGAAAGCCGGTGTCATGGATGAAGTGAAACACCTTTTTAAACCGGAGTTTTTAAATCGTATCGATGAGACGATTGTTTTCCATCCGCTGACGAAGGAGAATGTCAAGGATATAGCAGATATTATGCTGAAGACAATCAGCAAAAGAATTAAGGAGCAGCTGGGGATTGAAACGGTGGTTTCTGAAGCTGTCCGCGATCATCTGGCAGAAAAAGGGTTTGATGAGAATTATGGTGCACGTCCGCTCAGAAGGGTGATCCAGAATGAGATTGAAGATGCCATGGCAGAAGAATATCTGGATGGCAAGTTTGTCCAGGGAGATACCGTTGCACTTGAAATGAATGAAAATCATATTAAATTTGTTAGAAAATAATAAAGACTCTGGTCATGCGGCCTATTTTCATGTATAATAGGATGGCAGGCAGTTTTACCTGAATTATGAACAAGTGATAAACATACACAGAGATGTATGTGACTGGAGGATAAGGACATGACAGTTGTTGAAGAATTAATTCGTGTTGAGAACGAAAATGGCTTAAGCTTTGGTGATTATACACTGAATGCCAAGAAGAAGGTCTCTGATTTCGAGTTTCATGGTGATATGTACAAGGTGAAGACATACCGTGACATTACGAAGCTTGAGAAGAACGAATTATTTGTATATGAATCTGTACCGGGAACATCTGTATTCGATTTCGAAGAAACGGATGTCAGAACGGAATTTGAAGTCGAAGGCTTTGAAGATACGCAGATTACACTGGAACTGGAAGCTGAACAGGAATATGAAGTTTTTGTGGATGATGTGAATATCGGACGCATGACAACGAATCTTGGTGGCAAGCTTGTATTGAGTGTTGAACTGGGATCTGCACAGAAGCATGTGAAGGTTGTCAGAGTGTAGATAGCGGAGAGAAGGAAGATTCTTCGCAATAGACCATTCATTAAGTGAACAAAAGATACTGCAGATGACACAATGCGTGAAATTGCAGTATCTTTTCGTTTTTTGAGATGATAGAGACTCAGAATGGGTTGTGAGTACAGAAAGTTTTGGATAAGAAGTAGGGTTATAGGAAGCGGGAGTAGTTAAATGGCTAAGAGCAAGAATATATTTTTTTGTCAGGAATGCGGATACGAATCAGCTAAATGGCTGGGACAGTGTCCCGCCTGCAAAGCATGGAATACCTTTGTTGAGGAACCAACCATTGGAAAGGGGAGTACGGCTTCCGGCGGTATTAGATATCAGGCAAAAGCTTCCGAACCGGTGCTGCTGTCATCGGTTCATTCAAGTGATGAGAAGCGCAGACCAACAGGAATTTCGGAATTTGACAGAGTCCTTGGTGGTGGTATTGTGCCGGGATCCCTTGTGTTAGTCGGCGGTGATCCGGGTATCGGCAAATCCACATTATTGCTTCAGATGAGCAGATGTCTGTCAGAACAGAGCTGTCGGACAGTTTATGTGTCAGGAGAGGAATCACTGCAGCAGATCAGGCTGCGTGCAGATCGTCTAGGGGTGTTTAAGAATGATCTGGCGATGCTGTGTGAGACGAATCTGGATGTGATACAGGAGACGATTCTGAAGTATAAACCAGAAGTGGTGATCATCGACTCCATTCAGACAATGTATCGTGAAGCTATCAGTTCCGGAGCCGGAAGTGTCAGCCAGGTCAGAGAAGCTACCAGTGTACTGATGCAGCTTGCTAAGCGGGAGAATATTGCGATTTTTATTGTCGGACATGTGACAAAGGAAGGGGTGGTTGCAGGACCGCGTGTGCTTGAACATATGGTGGATACGGTTCTGTATTTTGAAGGTGACCGACATGCTTCATATCGACTGCTTCGGGCTGTGAAGAATCGATTTGGCTCTACCAATGAGATTGGTGTATTTGAGATGTGCAGTGAGGGATTGACAGAAGTGAAGAATCCGTCGGAATTTATGCTCAGCGGTCGACCGGAAGGTACAGCAGGGTCGGTTGTGGCGTGTGCCATGGAAGGTACAAGACCGCTGATGCTGGAGGTGCAGGCTCTTGTCTGTCAGACGAATTTTCAGATTCCGAGGCGTACAGCTGCTGGTACGGACTATAACAGAGTGAATCTTTTGCTGGCAGTGTTGGAGAAACGTTTGGGACTCAAACTGGCCGGCTGTGATGCCTATATCAATCTGGCCGGCGGCATGCGTCTGAATGAACCGGCCATTGATTTGGCGATTGTAGCAGCTGTTATCTCCAGTTATCGCAATGCAGCCGTTGAATCGGATACGATGATTTTTGGTGAAGTGGGATTGACAGGAGAGGTAAGAGCTGTCAGTCAGGCAGAACAAAGAGTACGGGAAGCAGAGAAACTGGGATTTAAAGTATGCTGCATTCCTCAGAGTAATATGAAGTACATCAGGAGCAATACCGGTATTCGGGTTATTGGCATTAGAAATGTCAAGGATTTATATGATTTTATATGCACAGGCAGGGTATCAGAATAGATTTTGAAGATATGGACAGTGAAGATGTCTATGACGTTTTTCTTGTGTTTATGTCGGAGTATTTGTATAATTAATATAAAGAAATTCAGTAAGAATTTCCAGATTATTTTGGAGGATAAACCAATGATGAATTATTGTATGGAGTGTGGTACAAAGCTTGAATTACGCCACCTTGAGAATGAAGGGGAGATCCCTTTCTGCAGTCAATGTAACCAGTTTCGTTTTCCGATTTTCAATACGGCAGTCAGTATGATCTGCATAGATGTGAAGAATCAGAAGATTTTATTGATTAAGCAGTATGGCAGACCGGATTACATTCTTGTAGCAGGTTATATTTCACGCGGGGAAGATGCTGAGGCAGCGGTGAAGAGAGAAGTATTTGAAGAAACAGGTATGACGGTGGATCGTTTGCAATTCAATAAGACTTCTTTCTTTGAACCATCTAATACACTGATGGTGAATTTTGCATGTATGATCGAGCATCCGGAAGATTTGAAGGTCAATGAAGAAGTAGACAATTTCAAGTGGTTTACATTTGATGAAGCAAGAGCCAATATCAAGAAGAATTCACTGGCAGAGAGATTTTTGCTTCATTATCTGGATCATTTAGTAAAATAAAACGGGGAGTGGGGACAGATGATAAAACATATTTGGGCGGTTTATTTCAGTCCGTCGGGAAAGACGGAGCAGGTAACGATGGCAGTAGCTGAAGGTGCAGCAGGGGTGCTGAAGAGTGGCGAGATTCATGCGTGTGATTTTACGCTTCCGGACAAGAGAGAGCATCCGTTTTGCTTTGGGGAGGAAGATTTGGTTATTTTGGGATGTCCGACGTATGCTGGACGAATTCCAAACAAAATCATGCCTTTTATTCGGGACAGAATTTGCGGACATGGCACTTCAGCTGCGATTGTGATGACTTACGGCGGCAGGAGTATTGATCATTCCGTCATGGAGGCCTATCTGCTGCTGCAGGAGAATGGTTTTAAGGTATATGGCGCGGGAAGTGCTGTGACTCGGCATGTCATGTCGGATATTTTATCGGCAGGCAGACCGGGAACAGAAGATTTGAAGGCAGCCGGACAGTTTGGCGCGGATGTGGTCCATAAGATCATGACACAACCGGAGAACTATAATGATCTTAGACTTCCGGGAAGCAACCCGGTTGGGCATTATTATAAGCCCCTTGAGGCAGATGGTACACCGGCCAACTTCTTGAAAGCAAAGCCAAAAGTACATAATGAGATATGTACGCGTTGCAAGATATGTGCTGAAGTCTGTCCAATGGGAAGCATTTCAAGAGAGAATGTTGAAGAAGTGACGGGAGTTTGTATCAAATGTCACGCCTGTGTCCGCAAATGTCCAACAGGAGCAAGATTCTTTGATGATCCATCGCTGATCAGTCATATCAGAATGCTGGAAGAGAATTTTGCTGGACAACCTAAGGATAATAATTGGTATTTGTAGAATTTAGAATACATAGATTTTAGAATAGGTACGGGTCGAAGAAATGAATGAAATAGCAAAGAGAATTTTAAAAACAGCAGGTATAATCTTGCTGGCAGTAATTCTTATTTTAGTGATTTATCTGCTTTATCTTGTTATAAGCTATCACAGAATTGAGGATAATCTGGCTTTACAGGTGGAGACTTCAGATGAAGGTGGGCAGCAGGAGACGAAGAATCTGACAACCGGAGAGCAGTACAGTGCCTTAACTTACAATATCGGTTTTGGTGCATATACACCGGATTTTAGCTTTTTTATGGATGGTGGAAAATCATCCTGGGCCAAAAGCAAAGACAGTGTTTTAGATACTGTTCAGGGAGCAGGTGATCTGGCAGCATCTTTGAATCCGGATTTTGCGATGATTGAGGAAATCGATCTGGATTCTACAAGGAGCTATCATGTGAATGAATATGATATACTGAGGAATTGCTTTCCGAACGATTACTATGTATTTGCGCAGAATTATGATTCGGCATTTCTTTTTTATCCGTTTACACAGCCGCATGGAAGCAGCAAATCCGGCATCGGATTGTTTTCAAAGTATCCGGTGACATCCGCTTTGAGAAGAAGCTTGCCGATATCGACATCCTTCAGCAAATTCTTAGATCTGGACAGATGTTACAGTATTTCAAGGGTGCCGGTAGACAATGGCAAGGAACTTGTTGTTTTTGCCTTACATATGTCAGCATACGGCAACAGTGATGCAATTCGCGAAGGACAGATTGCCATGCTCAGTGCGGATATGCAGAAAGAATATGAAGTCGGCAACTATGTATTATGCGGCGGCGATTTTAATCATGATCTGAAGGCTTCTGATGGTGATGAGGAAGAACATGAATCATGGGCGTATCCATTTCCGAGGGAAGCACTTCCGGAGCATTTCTCATTTTGTATTGATGCTTTAAGTGAGGAAGAATGCAATGCTATGTGGAACAGTGCCAGAAATGCAGATATGGCATATGTGCCGGATGTAACATATACCGTCACATTAGATGGTTTTATTGTGTCGGATAATATCGAATGTCTGACATATGAGAATGTGGATACAGGATATAGCTATTCAGACCATGACCCTGTTTACATGGAATTCAAATTAAAATAATACAGAGTTGTACAGCATGAGGCTGATTTTCTTTTTCAAAGTGAAAGATAATCAGTCTTTTGACATTTGACATAATAAATAACTGATTATTGTAAAAAAGAGTTATAAAAAAGAGGTTCATAAGATAACTGATTATTGTAAAAAAGTTGTTGACAGATAATGGAAGAGGTGATATTATATATAAGCTGTCAGCGGGAACAACGCGAAACAGTACAGATTCATAAGTAGTTTGAAAATAACTTATTAGAAAAATTAAAAAAGTTGTTGACAAACACTTGGACATCTGGTAGAATAAACAAGTCGCTTGATGAGCGATGCATGAACTTTGATAACTGAACAACAAAACAATCCCGAAAATTCCTAAAAAGAATTTTTAAGAACACAAACCAAAGTAAAA
>NZ_JBBMEK010000036.1:0-19066 GCF_040096555.1 Coprococcus intestinihominis
CTTCACCTGACAGACGAAGAAGTCATTGCACCGGCCAATTCCCATTTGTTTGCAGCTATGGGTGCCGCTATGAACTACAAGGCTGATGTGACCACTTCCATTGACGAGTTGATTCGTCTGCTCTCTTCCGATATCAAGATTCAGGCAGAGACCGCCCGTATGGATCCGCTCTTTAAGAATCAGGAAGAATACGATGCCTTTAAGAAATGGCATTCCGTACATACTGTAACAGAAGGCAATCTTGCTGATTACCACGGCAAATGTTTCCTTGGCATCGATGCCGGTTCCACAACAACAAAGGTTGCTGTTGTCGGCGAAGACGGCACCCTGCTCTATTCCTTCTACAGCAACAACAATGGCAGCCCATTAAAGACAGCAATCCGTTCCATCCAGGAGATTAAGAATATTCTCCCTGCAGATGCCGAAATCGTTCGTTCATGCTCAACAGGTTACGGCGAAGCACTGATGAAGTCTGCATTTATGCTGGATGAAGGCGAAGTTGAGACAGTGGCTCATTACTATGCTGCCGCTTTCTTTGAACCGGATGTGGATTGTATCCTCGACATCGGCGGACAGGATATGAAGTGTATCAAGATTCGCAATAAAACCGTTGATAATGTGCTTCTGAACGAAGCATGTTCCTCAGGATGCGGCTCTTTCATCGAAACATTCGCCCATTCTCTGAATTATTCTGTGGAAGACTTTGCAAAGATTGCCATTTTTGCCAAACATCCGATTGACCTTGGTTCCAGATGTACTGTTTTCATGAATTCCAATGTCAAACAGGCTCAGAAGGAAGGGGCCGAAGTCGGCGATATCTCCGCCGGACTGGCTTATTCCGTTATCAAGAATGCGCTGCTGAAGGTTATCAAACTTACAGACCCGAAGGATCTGGGTAAAAAAGTTGTTGTACAGGGCGGTACCTTCTACAATGATGCCGTACTGAGAAGCTTTGAACTGATTTCCGGCTGCAAGGCTGTTCGTCCGAACATCGCCGGCATCATGGGTGCTTTTGGTGCTGCCCTGATTGCCCGTGACCGTTATACAGGCGAAACAACAACAATGCTCTCTCTTGATGACATCATCAACCTGAAATACACAACGAGTATGACTCGCTGCGGCGGATGCACCAATCATTGCCGTTTGACAGTGAACAAATTCACCGGCAACAGACGCTATATCTCCGGCAACAGATGTGAAGTCGGCCTCGGTCGTGCCAAGACCAACAGCGACGTGCCGAACCTTTTTGAATACAAATACAATCGTATTTTTAACTACAAACCATTAGACAAGACCACTGCCCCACGAGGCATCGTCGGTATTCCGAGAGTTCTGAATATGTATGAGAACTATCCGTTCTGGCATACTTTCTTTACTGAGCTCGGATTTTCTGTTGTGCTTTCACCGGAATCTACCCATGAAATCTACAATCTTGGTATTGAATCCATTCCGAGTGAATCCGCCTGCTATCCGGCCAAGCTTGTTCATGGCCATATTATGTGGCTGCTGCAGCACGATGTGAAATTCATCTTCTATCCATGTATTCCTTATGAGCGCAAGGAAACAGAAGGTGCCACCAACAACTACAACTGCCCGATTGTTACTTCTTATGCTGAGAATATCAAGAATAACGTTGAAGAACTGGCTGATCCTTCCATTCTGTTTTTGAATCCTTTCATGACTTTTGAAAGTGAACGTCATCTGGAAGAACGTCTTGTTGAAGAGTTTGCTGCACGCTTCAGTATTGACCCTCGTGAGATCAAAGAAGCCGTCCAGAAGTCCTGGAAAGAGCTTGAACTTGTCCACACTTCTGTTCAGCGCCACGGTGAGATGACCCTGGCTTACATGAAGCAGCACCATATGAAAGGTATTGTCCTTGCCGGACGTCCTTACCATATTGATAAAGAGATCAACCATGGTATTCCTGAGCTGATCACTTCTTATGGCTTTGCAGTGCTGACAGAGGATTCCATCTCCCATCTGGCCAAACCGGACCGTCCGCTCATCGTTTCCGATCAGTGGATGTATCATTCCAGACTCTATTGTGCCGCTGAATATGTCAAAGAACACGAAGATCTGGAACTGATTCAGCTGAACTCCTTCGGCTGCGGTCTGGATGCAGTTACAACAGATCAGGTGAAGGATATCTTAAACGGTTCCGGACGCCTGTATACATGTCTGAAGATTGATGAAGTCAGCAACCTCGGTGCTGCCCGTATCCGTATCCGTTCTCTGATTGCAGCTATCCGTCTGCGTGAGCAGCATGGTATCCACGGTCATATTGAAAGCAGTGCCCATCATCGTCAGCTGTTCACAAAAGAAATGCGTGCAGACAACTACACCATTCTTGTTCCGAATATGTCACCGATTCATTTCGATCTGCTGATCCCGGCTCTTCGCCATGAAGGTCTGAACTGCGAACTGCTGCCTGACTGCGATAAAGAAGCCATCAATACCGGTTTGAAATACGTCAACAACGATGCCTGCTACCCATCCATCTGCGTTGTCGGCCAGATTATGAAGGCACTGCTCTCCGGCAAATATGACTTAAATCATGTAGCTATCGCCATGACCCAGACCGGCGGCGGCTGCCGTGCAACCAACTATGTTGGATTTATCCGCCGTGCCCTTGGCAATGCCGGTATGTCACAGATTCCGGTTGTCTCCATCAGTGCGCAGGGTATCGAGAAGAATCCTGGATTCAAATACACACTGCCAATGTTAAAGAATGCCCTCCAGGCGATTGTCTACGGTGATCTTTTCATGCGCGTACTTTATGCGACACGTCCTTATGAAAAGGTTCCAGGTTCTGCCAATGCGCTCCATGAGAAATGGAAGAATATCTGTCTGGATTCCATGATCGGCAAAGGCAAAAACAGTTTCAAACAGAACGTCAAAGGTATTATCCATGACTTTGATAATCTTCCGCTGGATGAAACCATCAAGAAGCCAAGAGTCGGTATTGTAGGCGAGATCCTTGTTAAGTTCTCACCGTCTGCCAACAACTATCTTGTGGATCTTCTCGAATCCGAGGGTGCTGAAGCTGTCATGCCTGATCTTCTGGACTTCCTTCTCTACTCATTCTACAACTCGAATTTTAAGTATGAGAAGCTTGGCAAATCCAAGAAGGGACAGATTCTCGGCAATGCCGGTATCGCTTTCCTTGAAGCCATCCGCAAGACCGCCAGCGATGAATTAAAAGCCAGCAAACGCTTTGACCCGCCTGCCAACATTCGTGATCTGGCGAAATACGCAGAACCAATTGTTTCCATCGGCAATCAGACCGGTGAAGGATGGTTCCTGACAGGTGAAATGATGGAACTGATCCACAACGGTGCACCGAACATCGTTTGTACACAGCCATTCGGCTGCCTGCCAAACCATATCGTTGGCAAAGGTGTTATCAAGGAACTGCGCCATCAGCATCCTGAAGCCAATATCGTAGCCATTGATTATGACCCGGGTGCCAGTGAAGTCAACCAGGTCAACCGAATCAAACTGATGCTGGCAACAGCCAACAAAAACTTACATAAGAAACTTGACGCATAAAAGATAAAATACAACACGTCCAGTCATTACAGATTGTATAACTATCTGCAAACAGGCTCATCGCCAAACGCTTTCAGAAAGTTATACATCTCGTAATTATTTTGACGTGTTGTATTTTTTCTATATTCATAATAGGTCACTCCTATCACGATATTTTATGGCAATTTTATTCCACTCTGAGTATCAATTGGAAGGCTTGGGATTTTTCCATTTACAGCAATATATTTGTTTGATCAAGTTTTCTTCCAATGTAACGGATTTCATGATAGAATATTTACGCAATTTTGATTTTATTTTCCTTTAGGAGGTTTTGATATGAAGAAGCAATGGTGGCACGACAAGGTGGCTTATCAGATTTACCCAAAGAGCTTTATGGACAGCAACGGTGATGGCATTGGCGATCTGCGTGGCATTATTTCGAAACTGGATTATCTGAAAGAACTTGGTATAGATATTCTGTGGCTTTCCCCTATCTACCGCTCTCCCCTTGTTGATCAGGGATATGATATTTCTGATTATTATGCCATTGGTGAGCAGTTCGGTACTATGGAGGAATTTGATGAACTGATCGCAGAAACGAAGAAAAGAAATATGTATGTGCTGATGGATCTGGTTGTCAATCACTGTTCCAGTGAACACGAATGGTTTAAAAAAGCCATGACTGACCCGGAGGGTGAATACGGCGATTATTTTTATATCCGTGAGAGCAAAGACGGACAGCCCATCAACAATGCCCGCTCTTATTTCGGCGGCAATATCTGGGAACCGATTCCGGGCACTAACAAATATTACCTTCATATGTTTGCCAAAGAACAGCCTGACCTCAACTGGGAGAATCCAAAGGTTCGACAGGAGATTTACAAAATGGTCAACTGGTGGCTGGACAAAGGCCTGGCCGGCTTTCGAATTGATGCTATTATCAATATCAAAAAGAATCTTGATTTTCCAATGCTTGAGCCGGACGGCCTGGACGGTCTTGCTTTCTGTACCAAAACCCTTGGTACAAAAGACGGGGTCTCTGAAATGCTCGGCGAATTAAAACGTGAAACCTTTGATAAGCATGGTGCTTTTACTGTGGGTGAAGTTTTTAATATTACTGATGATGATCTGTCTGATTTTATCGGAGAAAATGGTTATTTTTCAACTATTTTCGACTTCAGTACGGAACTTCTCTCCACCGGTGAACACGGTTGGTATGATGCCCCTGACGTTGCTTTCCCTGCATGGAAAAAAGCTATTTTTCATGCCCAGGATCAAGCTTATGGCTGTGGTTTCGAATCTAATATTATCGAGAATCATGACGAACCCCGGGGTGCTTCTCGATATCTTCCGGTTTATGCCCGTAATTCCTGCGGCACCAAAATGCTCGGCACTATGAGTCTGCTGCTTCGCGGTCTGCCGTTTATTTTCCAGGGTCAGGAAATCGGCATGACCAACACAAATTGGCAAAGTGTTGATGAATTTGACGATCTCAATACCGTTGATCAATATCATCTGGCTTTGAAAGCCGGTTTATCAGAAAAATATGCCTTAGATAAAATCGGCAGACTCAGCCGTGATAACGCCAGAACCCCAATGCAGTGGAACACTTCTTCCAATGCAGGGTTTACAACAGGAATACCATGGCTCCGCTTAAATGACAACTACCCGGATGTCAATGTGGCAGCCCAGGAGAAAGACACCGACTCTGTTTTAAACTACTATAAAAAACTGATTGCACTGCGTAAATCCGATACATACAAAGATATTTTTACCTACGGAAAAACTATTCCTGTATTTCCGGAAAAAGAGATGCTGATGGCTTACTGCCGCGAAAAAGACGACAAACGTATTCTTGTTCTTGGAAACTTCGGTGAAAAGAAAGAAGCGCTTCATCTGTCAGCCGAACCAAAGAAGCTCCTTTTATCTAACATGAACCACACAGAAATTGGTCAGGATATTATACTTGCACCACAGGAAAGCGCTGTTGTTCTTTTATAGCTCATTGCCATACTGAAATCGACGACTTCTTACACATACTATTATACAGTTTCATAATTCGACAACTATTTTTATATAAAAGAAAAACAGCCTGTCTCTTGAATCAATTCACATTTACAACATTATACAATTCATCCAATAAACATTTAGCGAATGAATTGTATAACGTGAATTGTCAAAAAACAACTGCTGTTTTTCTACTTTTATATATTCTCTATTTGCCAATCAATAGGTGCTACACCATGCTCCTCCAGAAACCTGTTTGTCTGACTGAATGGTTTGCTGCCGAAAAATCCTCTGTAAGCCGAAAGAGGGCTTGGATGCGGTGCTTCCAGTATCAGATGATGCGGATTGTTCAGCATGGCTTTCTTCTGCTGTGCCGGACGCCCCCAGAGAATAAACACGATCGGTCTGTCCTGCTGATTCAATATCTTAATAGCTGCATCTGTGAACTGTTCCCAGCCGATTCCTCTATGGGAATTCGCCTGATGAGCACGAACGGTCAAAACTGTATTCAAGAGCAGCACACCCTGTTTCGCCCATTTCTCAAGATAGCCGTTATTTGGAATATAGCATCCGAGATCATCCTGCAGTTCCTTGTAGATGTTTTCCAGTGACGGCGGGATCGCCACCTGAGGCTGAACAGAAAAACACAGTCCATGCGCCTGTCCATCCCCGTGATAAGGATCCTGACCCAGAATAACCACCTTGACATCCTCTAAAGGTGTCACCTCAAAAGCATGAAAAATCATATCCGAGGGCGGGAAAATCTGATGTGTCGTGTATTCCTCTTTCACTTTCTTATATAATTGCGCATAATAAGGCTTGGCAAATTCCGGTTTCAACGGTTCCAGCCAGTCATTGGCGATTGCTCCCATGCAAAGTTCCCCCATTCATAAAATAATAACTATTTATAATCGGACACTGACTGAACGGGAGGCAAGATATTCTTTCAAATCCCGGATTTCAAGCTCTTTGTAATGAAACAGTGAAGCCGCCAGTGCAGCATCTGCCTTTCCCTCCGTCAACGCATCATAAAAATGCGTCATTGTACCTGCACCACCGGAAGCAATGACAGGAACTGAAACCGCTTCTGCTACAGCCCTTGTCAGTTCAATATCATATCCGGCCTTTGTGCCATCGCAGTCCATACTGGTGAGAAGGATTTCACCTGCACCGAGATCACAGACTCTCTTCGCCCATTCAACAGCATCAATACCTGTATCTATTCTACCGCCATGTTTATAAATTGTCCAGCCTTCACCGTTGGCTCTTTTCTTGGCATCAATGGCCACTACCACACACTGGCTACCGAACTTCTCCGCCGCCTCATGGATCAGCTCCGGACGGTCAATGGCCGCTGAATTAACAGAAACCTTATCTGCACCTTCCCGCAAAACCGCGCGGAAATCATCTACTGTACGGATACCGCCGCCGACAGTAAAAGGAATAAACACCTTTTCTGCCACTCTGCGCACAAGATCCACCACTGTATTTCTTCCATCACTGGAAGCTGTGATATCCAGAAAGACAACTTCATCCGCACCGGCCTGATCATAAGCTGCCGCAATCTCCACCGGATCACCGGCATCCTTCAGATTAACAAAATTCACACCTTTGACAACACGTCCGTTATTGACATCCAGACATGGAATAATTCTCTTTGTAAACATATCTTTCCTCCGTCCTACAGCCGTAAATCAGCAAAATTCTTCAAAATTCTAAGACCCAGTTCACTGCTCTTCTCCGGATGGAACTGACAGGCAAAAATATTATCATGTTCCACAGCAGCATGGATATCCGTACTGTACCAGGTTGTTGCCGCCACATCTTCAGGATTCCTTGCTTTCAGATAATAAGAATGTACAAAATACATATACGACTGACGGTCTATTCCTTCAAAAAGCCTGCTGTCTTCCTTAATATCAATAGAATTCCAGCCCATATGCGGAATCTTCAGCCCTTCTGCCGCCGGTATACGAAGGATTTCCCCCGGAAGCAGACCCAGGCCCTTTACCCCCGGCGTCTCTTCACTGCTGTCAAACAACAGCTGCAATCCGAGACAGATACCGAGAAACGGCTTTCCTGACTTCACAGCATCCTGAATGGTCTCCACAAGGTCATAGCTGTGAAGCCGCTCCATAGCATCACCGAAGGCACCTACGCCCGGAAGTACCACCCGGTCAGCCTCCAAAATCGCTTTCCTGTCTCTTGTAATGACTGCATCTTCATTTAAATACTGAAAAGCCTTCTCCACACTCTTCATATTGCCCGCATCATAGTCGATAATCGCTATCATAGGTTATCCTCCATTTATTTCAAAACTCGCTTCCAAAGGTATAGCAAACAAGATCCTTTTTCAGGCTGCTATACTTTCTTACGTTAGCACGCAACAGTTAATGTTTCTTCGATTTTACCACATCATCACCATCTGTGCCAGATATTTTATCAAATTATCTGCAATTTAGTTATATTTGTCTGTATTTCTTCAAATCCAAAGGAAATTTATGTTACATTTACATTTGCTTTTTAAGACGTTTTGTAATATGATAAATATGTATGTTTTTTTATTCATAAGGGAAAGTAAGGAGGCTATTTATATGAAAACGGCATTTTACGTAGAATCTTATGGCAGACAGGTTGAAGAAAAGGCTTTGATCGCCAAGATCAAAGAGATCTGGGTTGCAGAAGGCAACAAGATCAAAGACATCAAGGATTTAAATATTTATGCAAAACCTGAAGATGACGCCTGCTACTATACTATTAACGGCGACTTTTCAGGTCATATCAAATTGTATGAATAATGGCAGCATAACCCAACACGTTATTGCGAATCGATTTCTACATACAAACAGCAAAGAGGCTTCTGGATCAATTGATGCAAAAGCCTCTTTATCATTATCAGAATTCTATGATCTTTATAAAGATTCTGACATCCATCATTCCGCCAAAACTCCCTTATGCCTGTTCCTGGATCATCTCCGCCGCATCCTGGCAATCCAGTTCAAACCAGAAGGAAACGCCGTCCTCACAGTTGTAAACGCCGTATGGCTGTCCCAACTGCTCCATAGATGCCTTGACAATGGAAAGGCCGACACCGCTGCCGCCGTACTCCCTTGTTCTCGCTTTATCCACCTTATAGAATTTATCCCAGAGTTTTGACAGATCTTCCTCCGGTATCTGCTCACCGGTATTGTGAACCGTAATCTTAACCGTCTTTTCCTTCTTCTCAAGCTGAATATCAATGCGTTTCTCCCCATCTGCATGGTTGATGGCATTGGTCAGATAATTCGTAAATACCTCTTCTGACATATACGCATCACTCCATACGTAGATTGGCGCATCCTCATCAAAGGCAAGATTGATCTCTTTTTGCTTCAATAAAATATCTGACTTGGCGATCACTGCACGGATCATGGCAATGATATCAAAATGTTCCATAGTCAACGTATTGTAGCCAAACTCCAGCTGATTCAGATCCATGATCTTTTTCACCATCTGATTCATCTTGCGGGCTTCATCCACAATGACTTCACAGTAAAACTCTTTACTCTCCTCATCGTCATTGATGTTGTCCATCAGGCCCTCTGCATATCCCTGGATCAAAGCGATCGGCGTCTTCAACTCATGAGATACATTGGACAGGAACTCTTTACGCATGGCATCGATCTGTTCCTTCTTCTCAAGATCCTTCTTCAGCTCCGTATTGGCCTCTTTCAATTCTGCCAGCGCCTGTTCCAGCGTCTCAGACAACATATTCATGCTATTTCCGAGAACACCGACTTCATCCTCTGTCTTCACTTCGTATTTGGCCGTGAAATCCAGTTCAGACATTCGCTTTGCAATATTCGTCAGCACAGTGATCGGGCCCAGAAAGCGATTGCTGACAAAATACATCACCACAAACCCGATAAGCGCGGCAACCAGGGAAATATATAGGAAAAACTGATTCGACAGTGCTGCACTTTCTGTAATGCTTGAGAAAGAGGCACGAATCAAAATATGATCTCCATTCTTAAATGTACCGGCAAGATAAATATACGATGCACCCAGACGCTTGACATTAACTTTCTCAATCTCATAGCTATCCGTCTTAACCGAGGCTGCATCACCGGACTTGTCCGCATTGATATAATCGCTGTAAATATTACTGCTCTCAACCTTGCTGTTCTGATTCATGCCCAGAGATGAATATAAAAGCAGTTTCGTATTGCTCTTGAGCATATAATCAAAAATCGGACTGCTCATATCCCTGTAAATAATAACCGACAGATTTCTTGTCTGGCTCAGTTTGTCCAACTGCAAACAAAGTTCATCGGAAATACCGCTGTCTGGTATAGCATAGCTTCCCAAACTCTCATCTGTACTGCTGTTTTCCCCGGATTCTGTCGTCTTCCCCTGCAGCTCCGCCGCATACATATCGTCAATCTTCTCAAATGTAGAAATCAGCGTCTGATTCTTCTTGGCCAGATAAAACCTCTTCAGAAAAATATTACTGAGCAGCACAGACGAAACAGATATCAGCAATACTATTCCAATGAGGATCAACGATAATTTGACCTTTAATGATTTTTTTCGAAACATACTACCGCCTCTTACTGATCGACTTCGAATTTATAGCCCATACCCCAGATTGTCTTAATATACTCGCCCTTAGCTCCCAGCTTGCTTCTGAGCTTCTTCACATGGGTATCAATGGTTCTGGCATCACCGAAATAATCATAATTCCATACATTGTTCAGAATACGCTCTCTGGACAAGGCCACCCCCTGATTGGACATGAAATAAGCCAACAATTCAAATTCCTTATAGCTGAGTTCTACAGACTTGCCATCAATAAGTACTTCATGGGCAGCCTTATTCAGTTCAATACCGCCGGCTTCCATGGTATCATCTGCCGCCAGCACATTGCTTCTCCGAAGGATGGCCTCGACTCTCGCCACAAGGATCTTAGGACTGAAGGGTTTCGTAATATACTCATCCACGCCGAGATCAAAGCCCTGCAGCTCATCCTTCTCATCACTTTTGGCTGTCAGCATAATAATCGGAACCTTGGAGTACTGTCTGATCTCACGGCATACCTGCCAGCCATCCATCTTTGGCATCATCACATCCAGAATGATCAGTGCAATATCCTTCACTTCAAAGAACTTGTCCACCGCTTCCTCGCCGTCTCCGGCCTCAATAACAGCAAATCCTTTCTTCGTCAAAAAGTCCTTCACAAGCTTCCTCATTCTGCTCTCATCATCTACCACTAAAATCTTCAAACTTTCCATATATGCTCTACCTCACATCCCTCTCAGGCATTTTTTCATTTTCATACTTTATTTGTAATTATCCAGAGCCAAGCAAAATTTCAAAAAACAGGTATAAAATGCTTGCATTTTTAAGACTGTTTTTGAAATTTTATTTGGCGTATACGCCACACCAACGAAATGCGTAGTATTTTGGATGCTAGCTCTGAACAGTTACCTTTATTTACAGTATACCAGAGATTTATGATAAATGTGTGATTTTTTCACATGGAATTGTCAGTGTCACCTGAAAGCCTCCGTAGGTTCCGCGGGAGATTGTCATTGCTCCGCCATGTCCCTCTATGATCTGCCTAACGATCAAAAGTCCCAATCCGTGCTGTTGTCCATCCACATTCGTGTCACAGACCATGTAATGAGGCACATGGTTAAGCTTTTCAATCTGTTCATCAGAAACACCCTCTCCGTTATCATCCACGCAAATCATGCAGCTGCCGTCTTTTGCCTCAACAGACACATCGATTTGACACCCGTTCTCGTTATGAACCATGCTGTTTTGCAGCAAATTGACAACGGCACGTTTCAGCAATTCCCTGTCCGCCTCTATTTCACATACCTGCAATGCAGCATCCGTTTTCCATTCAATAAGAAATCTGTCATCCACGGCCATATTCATAAAATCCACCACCACCTGACGGACGATGGCAACGGCATTCTCCCGCTTTTTCATTAACGGCTGCATATGATATTCCAGTTTTGAGGCAAGATTCAGATCATTGATGAGATTTTTTATCCGTGCGCTCTGCTTCACAATCGCAGCAGCTTTTTTACGTTCATCCTCTGAAAGATGATGTGAATTTTCCAGCTGTCCGGCATACCCCATCACCACAGACAACGGCGTCCGGATGTCATGGGAAACACCGGCGATCCAGTTGGCCCTTGCCCTTTCTTTTTTTCTCAACTGCTCCTGCTGCTTTTGCAAAATATCCGAAGCACGATTAATATTCGTGCAGATTTCTGAAAGCACCCCTGTCTCCGGAATATGCACAGGCTCACCAGCTGATAAATTCTGAATACCTTTGATCATAGGTTGGACCGACTTCAAAAGCTTACCATTCACCAACATATAAATGGCAAGTATCAGTACCAGATTAATCAGAAGTATTTTCAAAAATATATACGGCAAATCACGAATCAGACTGTAATCCCAACTGGCTCTCATGTGCTTCCAAAAGCTGTCCTTTGAGAATCCCAATACCACAATCCCGTTTTCATTGTTCCCCACATAGGTGGGATACCCCTTGAGATAGCCAACACTTAAAGCTGCAATGTCAGATAAACTGTAATGATTCGGAATCATCTCGGGTACATTATGACTTTTCCATTCGGTCTGCAAGGTATCATTGCCGATAAAAATCGCCCATATATTTTTTTCTTCTAATTCAGAAGATACCTCTTCCGAAAGACAGTATGTGCCATCTGGCAAGACCTGCAATGCCTCCCCGGCTTTTTCTGCGATATCATACGGAGAGGTTGTTTCCGTGGGCGCTTTTTCTGACACCAATACCGCATAGACAGCCACATTAATGATAACAAGCAGTACTGCACTCAAAAGCAGAATGCTCACAAAACGCCGTATCAGTTTCGCAGCACTTTTCATGTTATCTGCCCTCCACATTGAGTTTATAGCCCAATCCTTTAATGGTCACCAGCGAAACAGGCTGTGACGGATTTTGTTCTATTTTTTCTCTGATACGGCGTATATGTGCCATTAAAGAATTTTCATAGCCAAAAGGATTATCACCCCATACAGCCTCACACAAAGCATCAATTGTAACAATGCAGCCTGCATTGCGGTACAATGCCCACAGCAGCCTATGTTCCTTTGCAGTCAAAGGAATAAGCCTACCACTTTTAATCACTTCCGCCCGGGCAAAATCAATCTGACTGTTTTGCAACTGCACCAGAGGATTTTCATCTTTATAACATCTTCTCAAAATGGCCATGATACGAAATAGCAATTCTTTGGGCAAAAACGGTTTGACCATATAATCATCGGCTCCCAGACCGAAACCTCGAAACTTGTCCTCATCTTCTCCCCTGGCTGTCAAAAATAAAACCGGATAATCTCCTTTTTTCTTTAACTGTGTCATCAGATCAAACCCATTCCCATCAGGAAGCATCACATCCAATATCGCCAGTTCCGGCGGACACTTTTCTGCCTCCATCAATGCTTCCCTGACACTTTTCGCAGTTGTTGTATTTTGAAATCCATACGCTTGCAGAATAGAACAAATCATATCCAAAAGCGCCTGCTCATCATCAACAACCAGAATTCGTTTATGCAAAAGGTAATTATCACTCATATTCCTATTCTCCCTTCTCCTTTTTTTCTTATTCTATCATAGAATTCCGGGTTTTTTTGCTTGCCGCCAAAATGTAAGGCAAATGTAAGGCTGCGGCAATGCTGATGCAAGGCAGATCCGGTATGCTAAAAAAAAGAAAGGAGTCACAGATATGAACAATATGATCACAACCTGCCATTTAACCAAAAAGTACAAATCCTTTACAGCTGTCAACGATGTCTCCCTGCACATCCAAAAGGGAAGAATCTATGGTTTTCTCGGTCCCAACGGCGCCGGTAAATCCACCACCATGAAAATGCTGCTTGGGCTGACCGCCCCCACAAAGGGCAGTTTCACCATCAACGGCAAACATTTCCCCGATGACCGTCTTGAGATTTTAAAAGGAATCGGTTCATTGATCGAAGCGCCCTCCTTTTATGCCAATCTGACCGGCCGGGAAAATCTTGACATTATCCGCCGTATTCTGGATTTACCGAAACATGCGGTGGATGACGCATTGGCCCTTGTGGGACTGACAGAGTTTGAAAACCGCCTTGCAAAAAAATATTCCCTTGGCATGAAGCAGCGATTAGGCCTTGCAGAAGCACTTCTTGGCCGTCCGCCCATTCTGATTCTGGATGAACCCACCAACGGCCTTGACCCTTCCGGCATTCATGAAATCCGCAATCTGATAAAATCTCTGCCTGCACTTTATGACTGTACTGTTCTTATTTCCTCCCATATGTTGTCGGAAATTGAATTAATGGCAGATGATATCGGTATTCTCAACCACGGACGGCTGTTATTCGAAGGCGAATTGGACGAACTTCGACATTATGCCCTGCAGCGCGGCTTCTCGGCAGATCATCTTGAAGACATGTTCCTGTCCATGATCGAGCAGGACAATCTAAGCAGAAAGCAGAGGGCAAAGCTATGAAAACACTGATCATCGAACTTAAGAAAGAAAAAAGAACCGGTATCATTTTGCTTATGCCCGCCCTGGGTCTTTTAGGCAGTGCATATGCTTTACTCAATTTCATTGTCCGAAAAGATACCCTGTTAAGTCTACCCCTGGCACCTATGACCATTTTGCTGACGCAGCTTTACGGTATGATCATGACGCTGAATCTGTTTGGCATCATCGTTGCCGCCTGTATGATCTACAACATAGAATTCAAAGGAAACGCCGTAAAAAAAATGTATGTGCTGCCTATACCTGTTCCTGCCATGTACCTGTGCAAATTTTTGATTCTGACCATCCTGCTTTCCGTTGCCGCAGCACTTCAAAATCTGGCGCTGACTCAAATCGGCATTACATCTTTGCCAGAAGGCACATTTGAGCTGCACACCCTGATTATCTTTGCCCTTTATTCCGTAATCACCGCAATGCCTGCCTTATCCTTCATGCTCTTCATCGCCTCCCGTTTTGAAAATATGTGGGTACCGCTTGGTATAGGTGTTGCAGGATTCTTAAGCGGCATGGCCCTTGGAACATCAAAAATCAGCCTGTTTCTTACAGACCCTTTCGTGGTGATATTAAACCCCGCTGTTTCTATGTCTGCCGAACCGGATGTATCTGTGATGGTGATCGCCATCATTGAAACACTGCTGTTTCTATTGGCAGGCTTATGGACGTCCGCCCATACCCATTATGAATAGGAGGTTATAAAATGCGTTTTTCTGAATTGCTTAAAATAGAACGGATGAAATACAGACGTTCCAAAATAATCCCATTGATTTTTATTGCCCCGATCCTGGTAGTCAGCTCCGGTATTGCCAATCTTAGTGCGTATTTCACTCCGGAATACACCAACGCATGGCCTACCATGTTTATTCAGAGCGCTTTGCTCTACGCCTACTACCTGCTCCCATTCAGCATGATCGTTGTCTGCGTCATGATTGCGAGTCAGGAAACCAATCACAACGGGCTATTCAAAATGATGTCACTTCCTGTCAGCCGCCAGACTCTGTCACTGGCCAAATTCTGCATATTGATTTTCTATTTGTTCATGGAAATCTTTGTATTCCTGGCCGTTTTTGTCATTGCAGGCTATATTGCCGTATCGACCTTTGACATCACAGAAGCCCTGCCGATTTCCTACCTTCTGAAATGGTGCGTCGGATTATTTCTAACCATGCTCCCAAGCCTGGCTGTTATGTGGATGCTGACAGTTTTGTTCGAAAAAACCTTATTCTCCGTGGGACTGAATCTTCTGCTTGTGATCCCCGGCCTTCTGGCAGGTGCCTCCCCGGTATGGTTTCTTTACCCCTACTGTTACAGCGGCTATCTTGTTTCTCTTTCTCTGCATGCATTCACCACAGAGGGCACTGCAGATACCGCCTTACAGCTTTTTCCCTTTATCCCTTGCGCACTATTGATTTTTCTTTCGGCACTTTTCATATCCGCCAGTCGCTTTGGCAAACAAACAGATTTACTGAAATAAAAATTTATGATCAATCTGTGAATGAAATAGAGAGAAAATATCTTTTTTTTAGTGACAAATTGACTTTAATTGACGAATTTTATGTGCTATAATGTCATAAAAGAGTTGTGAGGTATAAAATAATGAAACTATTAGAGGAAAAGATACGATCCGAGGGTAAGGCTCTCAGCGAAACCGTTCTTAAAGTAGATGGCTTCATCAATCATCAGGTTGATCCTGTTTTGATGAGCGAAATTGGTAAGACACTTGCTTCTTATTACAAGGATAAAGGCATTACCAAAGTATTTACGATTGAGAGTTCCGGTATTGCACCGGCTGTTTACACAGCCATGGAACTTGGTGTACCAATGGTGATCCTGAAGAAGCAGACATCCAAGATACTGACAGGCGATGTATTCCAGACCAATATCACTTCCTTCACAAAGGGAACCAGCTATGAACTGACATTATCTCAGAATTATATTCAGCCGGATGATGTTGTTCTTGTTATCGATGACTTCCTGGCTAATGGCGAAGCTGCCACCGGCGCAACACGCCTTGTTGAAATGGGTGGTGCCCGCATCGCAGGAATTGCCATCCTCATCGAGAAGGCTTTCCAGCGCGGTCGTAAGCGTCTTGAAGACAACGGCTACGAAGTGCGCTCCCTCGCCAGAGTATCCAAACTCGGACGCGGGCTCATTGAATTCACAGAAGCCGACTTATAACATTCTCTGAAAGTTTTATATTTACTTATAGTGTACAAACGCCTGAACATAGAACAGCAATTGTCTTTGTTCAGGCGTTATCTTATTTGCAAAATATCTATAATTCTTCTTAATAATATCCCAAAGTCATTATCCAGACTTGCCATTTTCCCGCTAATCTCACTGCAAAACGTCAATAATTCTTCTGTTAGAACATAAAAACAGCCATTCAAAAGCAGGAGCTGCATATAACATCTATACGAAACGTCAATAGCCTCGAATGGACATAAAAAATATCAGCTTCAGAGCAGGTGCTTCCATTTCGGCCGGTACTTAGGTGCTGTCCTTTAGCACCTTACGTACCGCTGCCAGAAATGGGCAGTGCAAACGTGCCTGCTCTGAAACTGATATTTTTTATGTCCACCAAGAACTACCGATGTTTCGCCTCCTATTTGCCAAAATGGCAGTTTGGATAATGACATTCCGCACAGTTGCTGCACAGACCGCCATGTCCAAAGGCCGCAATATCTGCCATTGTGATCTTCTCTCCCGCCAGGATTCTCGGAAAGATCAGATCAAATACAGTTACTTTGGAATGCATGACGCATCCTGGAAGCCCCAGTACCGGTCTGCCGTCTGCATAATAGGACAAAAGGAACATAGCTCCCGGAAGCACCGGCGTACCATAAGTAATGATTTCACATCCCGTATCTCGAATGGCCGACGGTGTCAGATCATCAGGATCCACAGACATACCGCCTGTACAGAAGACCATATCAGCACCCTTATCCAACCAGTCTTTGATGGCCTGTTCAATCATCTCTTTATTATCCGGCACGAAAGTCTGACCGGCAACCGTACAATGATAGCCTTCCATTTTGCCTCTGAGGATTGGTCCGAATTTATCTTTAATACGATGATAATAAACTTCACTGCCCGTTGTCACAATACCGATATTAAAAGACTTCATTGGCTTCACTTCAATAATCTTATGGCCATCCAGAAGTTTTTTGGCCTCATCCAGTTTCTTCTGATCAATGACCAGCGGAATGACACGGGTTCCGGCAACAGCTTCACCCTTTTTCACTGGCAGATTATTGTGAAGACTGGCAAATGAAATCTCTCCAAGCATATTAAGCTGGAATAACCGTTCTGCATCCACCTTCAGAAGGCCGTCATGGGCTGCTGTAAAAGTAATCTTGCCTTCCTTGATTTCTCCAAAAGTCAGACCGTCTCCCATGGTAATATCTTTCAAAAAAGTAGCCGCATCATTTTCATGGACCATCCCCGGCAGATTTTCCCAGACATAAATATTATCCTTACCAAGGGACAAAAGCACCGGAATATCCTCTTCCTGAATAATATGTCCCTTCTTAAAACGACGTCCCTTAAATTCTCCAGGCAGAATCTGGGTAATATCATGACACAAAATAGACCCCACTGCCTCTTGAACAGGTATGCATTTCATAATTATTTTCTCCCTTCTCCGCTGCGAAGCCCGTTTTCATAGATACAAATGGCCCGCAGAACACCGCCTGCAATGGCGCTTGCTTTATCTGAAATAGTAAAGCAATTCTCTCTTTCTGATAAACGTGGATCAATATCCGCAATCTTAAAGTGCTCCGGTACCGGTAAGCCATCTCTTAGAATACCTCTGAGTACACCATCCAGTGTCGCATACACCGGTGCATCATCAACCTTCGCGATGAGATCGCCCTTTTTCACCAGATCTCCGATATGGGCAATGCCATGGAAAACACCTGCATTCTCGGAATGAATGACACGCTCTTTGCCATAACCGCCGATAATACCCGGGATACCTGTATTGGCAATGGCCTGCCCCTCCCGGATAATACGTCCGAGACGATGTCCTCTCTTTGTCTCAATGACCACATCAACATCCACGCCGGCAGTAAATCCCGGCCCCAGTCCAATGACATAATCCGCCATATCGATGGTGGTTCCGAGATTTCTCTTAGCAATAGCCGCATCCACAAAAGCAAAATGTGGTACTGCTTTGACTGCTTCTGCTTTTTCATCACAGATAATCGGGACAATCCCATCCTGCCAACAGGCCTCTGCCTCTGAAAACTGCGTAATTTTTCTGGCTTTGATTCCCTCAACCTCTGTCTCCCCATCATACATAGCCTCAGAAAAAGCAACACTTCTCCGAATAGCCGTCGGTTTTGCGATTTCAAGAACCAGTACCTGATACCCGCACTGATGCAGACAGCTGATGGTTCCTGTTGCCAGGTCTCCGCCGCCTCTGATAATAATCGTCTTATTCAACCCAATCTCCCCCTGTTTTTTGTCAAGCACTTTTCCCTAAAAAAAGCGTCAGAATTCCCTGTTTTTAGCGAGGGATTTTCCCTACTTTAGGCAGGACGTTTTATGCATCCTGACGCATGAGGGCATGCTCCATCCGGTAGCTTTTTCCCTCAAAGATTAGTAAATGGCCATGATGAACAAGTCTATCGATCATAGCAGCAGCCATCTGATCGTCTGTAAATATCCCTCCCCATTTGGAAAATTCCAGATTGGTTGTCAGTATCAGGCTTTTACTCTCATAACTGTCGGATATCACTCGAAATAGTAACTGGGAGCCGTCCTTGTCTACTGGCACATATCCCCACTCATCCAGAATCAGCAGATCCAAGCGGCGTAAATCCCGGAGCAGCTTTTCCAGAGTCCCGTTTTTACGGGATTCCGCCAGTTTCAGAACCAGTTCTGTTACTGTATAAAACTTTGTTTTATATCCAAGATTACAGGCTTTCACACCAGCAGCGATTGCCATATGTGTTTTCCCTACTCCA
>NZ_JBBMEK010000037.1:0-18599 GCF_040096555.1 Coprococcus intestinihominis
AGTGGAATAATTAGGAGGTTTTGAGTCGTTTTATGGAAATAGAGCGTAAATTTTTAATTCAAAAAATGCCGGAGCATCTGGAACAATACAAGAGCCATCTGATCGAACAGGCTTATCTGAATGTGCGTCCTGTTGTCAGAGTACGCCGTGAAGATGAGAATTATTATATGACCTACAAAGGCGGAGGCATGATGGCCAGAGAAGAATACAATCTGCCATTGGATGCAGATTCATATGCCCATCTTCTTCAGAAAGCAGATGGCAATATTATTACCAAAAGACGTTATTTGATACCTTTTCATGCCTATACAATAGAGCTGGATGTTTTTGAAGGCCTGTTTGAAGGCATTGTTGTGGCGGAAGTGGAATTTCCGAGTATTGAAGAAGCGGAAAGCTTTGCGGCGCCGGAATGGTTTGGTGAAGATGTGACTTATGACGGCCGGTATCATAACAGTGCCATGAGCAGAATGAAAGTGGAAGAGATTGTTGAGATACAAAGTCTTTTGGCATCAGAAGGAAAATGATCAGGCGAAAATAGTCAGACAAAGCGAATATTAAGAGATGAGAGGTTTTGCTATATGAATACGAAAAATAAAGCCATTGTGTGTATTTTGATTTCAGCATTTGGCTTTTCAATTATGAATTTATGCGTGAAGCTGTCCGGTGATCTGCCGTCTATTGAAAAGAGCTTTTTTAGAAATCTTGTGGCAGCGATTATTGCGTTTATCTTATTATATAGAAGCAAAGCGGGTTTTTCCTGCAAGAAAGAGAATCTGCCGGCATTGATTTTGCGCGCTGTACTTGGAACCATTGGTATTTTCTGTAACTTTTATGCATTGAGCCATATGGTACTGTCGGATGCTTCCATGTTGAACAAGTTATCACCTTTCTTTACACTGATCTTTTCCTACATCTTCCTGAAGGAAAAGTTATCACCCTTCCAGTGTATTGCCATTGTGATCGCTTTTATCGGCAGTTTGTTTATCATCAAGCCATCTTTTGATCTGACAGCCACATTTCCGGCGCTTTGCGGCTTCATCGGCGGTGTGTGTGCCGGCGGTGCGTACACCTGTGTGCGGTATCTTGGTATTAAAGGTGAAAAAGGGCCTTTCATCGTGTTCTTTTTTTCGGCATTTTCATGCCTGGCGGCATTGCCGTACATGATCTTTTTCTTCGAACCGATGACACTGCAGCAGTTTCTGATTCTGATCGGTGCAGGCGCAGGCGCAGCCGTAGGTCAGTTTGGCATCACAGCCGCCTACAAGTATGCCCCGGCCAGAGAAATCTCCATTTATGATTATACATTGGTCATTTTCGCAGCCATCTGGAGTTTCATCTTCTTCGGCGAATTGCCGGATTGGATCAGTATCATTGGATATGTGTTGATCTTCGGTATGTCAGCATTGATGTTTTTGTATAATAACCGTCATGCGGAGTCGGCGAAATAATTTAAAAATGATGATATATTAACATTGCTGGTACATTTATGAATGCGTTATTGAAAATGTGAAGAAAAAAAACAGAAGGCCCATGTCTGGCAGTAAGGATGCTGGACATGAGCTTTTTTTGATATCACTGCAGCGAAGTGAATGTGACAAGAAAAGTCCGGCAATCTTAGTACTGCTACGTCCATCTTCGAAGGGAAGTGTGTTTCAGCAGGAATAGCTGACTTTTGACTGATTGGTTTACCATAACAGCCGTTTTTTTATGTTTTTTTTAGAAAAAAGTGGCTCTCCCCTATTTACATATGCCCGGATGTATAATATACTTAAATCCATAAGCGCTTGAAAACAGGCTGACTCCGCACTTTGGAGGGACCGGTTTCGGGATAGATGAAGGAGGATATTAATATCATGAGTGTACAGGTAGAGAAATTAGAACATAATATGGCGAAACTGACAATTACAGTTCCAGCTGAAACTTTCAATAAGGCAATTACACAGGCTTACAAGAAGATGAAGAACCAGATCTCCATTCCAGGTTTCAGAAAAGGTAAAGTGCCTCAGGCAATGGTAGAGAAGATGTACGGTGCAGGCATGTTCTATGAAGATGCTGCCAACATCGTTATTCCGGAAGAATATGACAAGGCACTTGCAGAAGTAAAGGATATCAAGATCACATCTCAGCCAGCCATCGATGTTACACAGATGGAAAAAGGCAAAGATTTCATCTTTACAGCAGAAGTAGCTACTAAACCAGAAGTTACACTTGGCCAGTACAAGGGTATCGAAGTACCTGAGAATAAGGTAGAAGTAACAGACGAAGAAATCGAAGCTGAACTGAAGAAAGTTCAGGAACAGAACGCAAGAGAGATTACAGTTGACAGACCAGCTGAGAACGGCGATACAGTTGTTATCGACTTCGAAGGTTCTGTAGATGGTGAAGTATTCGAAGGCGGTACAGCTGAGAACCATCCTCTGGTACTTGGTTCAGGTTCTTTCATCCCTGGATTCGAAGACCAGCTTGTTGGTGCGACAGCAGATTCTGATGTAGAAGTAAATGTAACATTCCCAGAAGATTACCAGGCTAAAGACCTTGCAGGCAAAGCTGCAGTATTCAAAGTAAAAGTTCATGAGATCAAGAAGAAAGAACTTCCGGAGATCAATGATGAATTCGCTCAGGATGTATCTGAATTTGATACACTTGATGAATACAAAGAAGATGTAAAGAAAGGCATTGCAGAACAGAAAGAAAAAGCTGTACGTCAGGAGAAACAGGAGAAGATTATCAGACAGATCGTAGAGAACGCTGAGATGGATATTCCGGATCCTATGGTAATTACTCAGACAAGACAGATGATGGATCAGTTTGCTCAGCAGATGCAGTCCAACGGTCTTTCTATGGCTCAGTACTATCAGTTTACAGGCCTGACACCGGACGGCCTTCTTGAACAGATGAAACCACAGGCTCAGAAGAACATTGAGAACAGACTTGTTCTTGAAGCAATTGCTGCAGCTGAAGGCATCACAGCAAGTGAAGAAGAAGTTGAGAAAGAATTCGCGAACATTGCTGAAAGATATGGTCTGACAGTAGACAAGGTTAAAGAAATCTTCGCTGACGAAGAAACAGAGAACATCAAGAGCGATATCGCTGCGCAGAAAGCACTTGACATGATCACAGAGGCTGCTGTAGAAGTTCCTGTAACTGAAGTAGAAGCAACTGTAGAAGACGCAGAATAATCATAACGTAAGATAGCAGGGCTGCCGCAGAGAAGTTTGCCGCAGCCCTGTGGTGTTGAATCAGTCTAAACAGCGTTTTGACTGAGTAAAATGCTGACATTGACAGATATGCGGGGCATATCTGGTTTGACAGGAGGATAAGGATGAGTTTAGTACCTACAGTCATTGAACAGTCAAGCAGAGGCGAACGTGCCTTTGATATTTATTCCAGACTTTTAAAAGACAGAATTATTTTCCTTGGAGAAGAAGTAACGGATGTATCCGCCAATCTGATTGTATCACAGCTCCTTTTCCTTGAATCTGAAGATCCGGGTAAGGATATTCAGATGTATATTAACAGTCCCGGCGGTTCTGTATCCGCAGGTATGGCTATCTATGATACCATGCAGTTTATTAAATGCGATGTATCAACAATTTGTATGGGTATGGCTGCAAGTATGGGTGCCTTCCTGCTGGCAGGCGGTACACCGGGCAAGCGTCTGGCTCTGCCGCATTCAACCATCATGATCCATCAGCCATCAGGCGGTGCACAGGGACAGGCAACAGAGATTCAGATTGTTGCTGACCGTATCCAGTACACAAAGCGTATGCTGAATGAATTACTGGCTGCCAATACACATCAGCCACTGGAGAAGATTGCAGCAGATACAGAAAGAGACTATTACATGAGTGCAGAAGAGGCCAAGAATTATGGCCTGATTGATGCTGTAGTAACCAAGCGTGCATAGGCAAGTCTTGAAGTAAAAGAGGTAGTATATGGCAAGTCGTATTGATGACAAGAAGCAGCCAAGATGTTCTTTTTGTAATAAAACACAGGATCAGGTCCGTAAGCTTATTGCAGGTCCGAATGCATTTATTTGTGATGAATGCGTAGATATCTGCATGGAGATCATCGAAGATGAGATGGAAGAGGATCAGAACGATGCGGACTTTAACCTGCTGAAACCTGTTGAGATTAAGAATTTCCTTGATCAGTACGTTATCGGACAGGAACAGGCCAAGAAGGTTTTATCCGTCGCTGTTTATAATCATTACAAGAGAATCGCATCCAACGCCGGCAATGATGTGGAATTGCAGAAGAGCAATATTATTATGGTAGGACCTACCGGTTCCGGCAAAACACTTTTGGCACAGACACTGGCTAAGGTTTTGAATGTACCATTTGCTATCGCAGATGCAACAGCTCTGACAGAAGCAGGTTATGTCGGTGAAGATGTGGAGAATATTCTGCTGAAACTGATTCAGGCAGCAGATTATGACATTGAGAAAGCCGAAAGAGGTATTATTTATATCGATGAGATCGACAAGATCACGAAGAAGTCCGAGAATGTCTCTATTACAAGAGATGTTTCCGGTGAAGGTGTTCAGCAGGCACTTTTGAAGATTCTGGAGGGTACGGTGGCATCTGTTCCGCCTCAGGGCGGCAGAAAGCATCCGCATCAGGAATTTCTTCAGATTGATACAACGAACATTCTGTTTATCTGCGGCGGTGCTTTTGATGGCCTGGACAAGATTGTCGAATCAAGAACAGGCGGTCAGTCCATCGGATTTAATGCAGATATTCATGTGAAGGAAGAAGAGCAGAATGTCAGTGAGCTGATGAAACAGGCACTACCTCAGGATTTTGTCAAATATGGCCTGATCCCTGAGTTTGTAGGCCGTGTGCCTGTCAGTGTATCTCTTGATCTGCTGGATGAGGATGCCCTTGTTCGTGTTCTGACAGAACCGAAGAGTGCGATCATCAAGCAGTACAAGAAACTGTTCCAGCTGGATGGTGTGGATCTTGAGTTTGAAGATGAGGCTGTTCATGAAATTGCCCATCGCTCATTCATGAGAAATACCGGTGCCAGAGGATTACGTTCCATTGTTGAGAATGTTTTGATGGATACAATGTTTACACTGCCGTCAGACGAAACAGTTGAGAAGTGTATTATCACCAAAGCTGTTGTTGATGGACAGGCAGCTCCAGAGCTGGTTCACGGTGAGCCGCAGCTCCCATCTAAGAAGGGACAGACGAAGAAGTCATCCCGCAAGAACAGCGGAGAAATCGCATAGGATTCACAAGGCTGCCGGTTGAAATGATACGGCAGCCTTTTTATGATAGAATTTGGAAGAATTTAGGGCCAGATACAGAAAACAGACAAATGAAATAGATCAAGCAACCAATGATAAGAAGGTGAACAAAAGAGATGAGTGATATTAACTGCAGAATGCCAGCAGTGGCATTGAGAGGACTTGTATGTCTGCCGGATATGATCCTGCATTTTGATGTAAGCCGCAAGAAGTCTATTGCTGCATTGGAAGCAGCCATGGTCAAAGACCAGATGGTTTTTCTTGTGGCACAGAAAGATCCGGATGAGGAAGATCCGAAACAGGAAGACCTTTATACGGCAGGTGCTATGGCGAAGGTGAAACAGATCGTCAAGATGCCTGAGAATATGGTCCGTGTTGTGGCAGAGGGCAAATTCAGGGCAGAACTGGACGAGATGATTTCGGTGTCTCCCTATTTGCTGACGGATGTCATTATTCATGACAGAGAAGAAAAGGTGGAGAATGAGAACGAGGCAGAGGCTATGCGCCGTGTCCTTGAGGAAATCGTTCAGAAATTTATCGATGCCGGTGCCAAGTTTGGTCCGGAGATCACAAGACAGATGGAACAGGCAGAGGATATTGTTAAACTGACGAATCAGCTCTGTGCCAACATGCCGATGCGTTGGCAGGATAGACAGACATTGGCAGAGAAGATGGATTTCCGTGAGCGGTATGAAGAATTATGCCGTATCATGGAGAAGGAATACGATGTTCTTCTGATCAACCAGGATATTCAGAACAAGGTCAAGAGCCGTCTTGAGAAGAATCAGCGGGATTATGTGCTGCGTGAGCAGATGAAGCTGATCCGTGAAGAACTGGGCGATGACATGCAGTCTGAAATCGATGAGTATGAGAAGAAACTGGAAGAACTGAAGGCACCGGATGTTGTAAAAGAGAAGCTTGAGAAGGAAATTTCACGCTTTAAGGCATCTGCAGGCAATTCAGCGGAGACAGGTGTTCTCAGAACCTATATTGATACATTGTTTGAAATGCCATGGAGCAAGACAAGCCGTGATAACAAGAATATTGACAAAGCAGCGAAGATTTTGCGGGAGGATCATTATGGACTGGAAAAGGTCAAAGAGAGAATTCTCGAATTCCTTTCCGTCAGATTACTGACGAAAAAGGGAGACAGCCCGATCCTTTGTCTGGTGGGCCCGCCGGGAACAGGTAAGACATCCATTGCACGTTCTATTGCGAGAGCTTTGAACAAGAAATATGTCCGCATCAGTCTTGGCGGTGTTCATGATGAAGCAGAGATCCGAGGACACCGAAGAACCTATATCGGTGCCATGCCGGGACGTATTGCGTCCGGACTTTCTCATGCTGGTGTAAAAAATCCAGTCATGCTTTTGGATGAGATTGACAAAGTCAGCACAGACTATAAAGGGGATACATTTTCCGCACTGCTGGAAGTGTTGGATTCTGAGCAGAACAGCAAGTTCAGAGACAATTATCTGGAACTTCCACTGGATCTTTCTGATGTGCTGTTTATCGCAACAGCCAATAGTTTGTCCACCATTCCGCGTCCGCTGTTAGACCGTATGGAGATCATCGAGATCAATACGTATACACAGAATGAGAAGCTTCATATTGCCAAAGAGCATCTGATCGAGAAGCAGATGAAAGCCAACGGCATCAAGGCGAAACAGCTGACGATCAGCGATAAGGCCATTGAAGATATCATTCTCTACTATACCCGTGAGTCCGGCGTCCGTGGTCTGGAACGCTGTCTGGGCGATATCTGCCGAAAGACAGCACGCATGATCCTGCAGGACGGCAAGAAGAATGTCAAAGTGACAGAGAAGAACTTGGAACATTTCCTTGGCACGAAGAAATATGATTATGAGATGGCCAATGCGAAGAATGAGATTGGCATCGTCCGGGGACTGGCATGGACCAGTGTAGGCGGTGATACCCTTTCTATCGAGGTCAATGTAATGCCGGGCAAAGGCAAGTTTGAACTGACCGGACATCTGGGGGATGTCATGAAGGAATCGGCCATGGCAGCCATCAGCTATATTCGTTCTGTCAGCGACCAGTTCAATATTGACAGGGAATTTTTTGAGAAAAATGACATTCATATCCACATTCCTGAAGGGGCTGTACCAAAGGATGGTCCTTCAGCAGGCGTGACCATGGCAACAGCGATGCTTTCTGCCATTACAGGTACTCCGGTTCGTGCAGATGTGGCAATGACAGGTGAGATTACCTTGAGAGGCCGTGTGCTTCCAATCGGCGGTCTTCGTGAGAAGTCCATTGCGGCTAAGGTGGCAGGTATTCACACAGTGATCGTACCGGAGAAAAACCGCAGAGATATCAAAGAACTGGACAAAGAGATCACGAAAGATCTGAAGTTTGTTTATGCATCCACAATGGCAGATATTCTTCCGGTGGCGCTGGAGAGTATGCCGAAGGCACAGGCAGCAAACAG
Source organism: Coprococcus intestinihominis (assembly GCF_040096555.1). NCBI lineage: Bacteria > Bacillati > Bacillota > Clostridia > Lachnospirales > Lachnospiraceae > Coprococcus > Coprococcus intestinihominis. The sequence continues at coordinate 7,705 of NZ_JBBMEK010000037.1, forward strand.
TTAAGGTTTTGGCAGGAGAAGAAGAATGGTTATAAAGAATGTAAATCTGGAAACAGTATGCGGTATTACAAGCACGCTGCCGGAAAACCAGCATCCTGAGGTTGCTTTTTCCGGTAAGTCCAATGTAGGCAAATCCTCACTGATCAACGGTCTGGTGAACAGAAAAGCCTATGCAAGAGTTTCCCAGCAGCCGGGCAAGACCCAGACTATCAACTATTACAATGTGAATGATGAGATTTATATTGTCGATCTTCCGGGTTATGGTTTTGCCAATGTTTCACAGGCTGTCAAGGCAAAATGGGGCAAGATGATCGAGAATTATCTCCGAAAATCCAGACAGCTCCGCATGGTCTTTCTGTTAGTGGATATCCGTCATGAACCGTCAGCCAATGATAAGCATATGTACAGTTGGATCATTGAAAACGGCTTTTATCCGGCGATTATCGCCACAAAGCTGGACAAGATCAAGCGAAGCCAGGTTCAGAAACAACTGAAGCTGATCCGTGAAGGGCTGAATGTAGCAGAAGGCACACCGATTGTTCCGTATTCTGCGGTGACAAAGCAGGGCCGTGATGAGATATGGGAACTCATTGAAACTTATGCGATGGCGCCTGAGGAAGCACTGAATGAGGATGAGTAAAGGTTATGTTGATGCATGCTTGCCGAATTGACCGTCACTTTTTAGACAACCTATAATAAGTGTATTAAATATTACAAATAATGTGGCATAGCCTCCCTGGTTTTGGTATAATATTACCAAAGAAGGGGGGCTTTTTTATGAAGCTGTTTTTTTCGGGAGCGGCACATGAGGTAACAGGCAGCAAGCATTATCTCGAAGCGGCAGGCAAGAAGATTCTCATTGACTGTGGTATGGAGCAAGGCAAGAATCTTTATGAGAATCAGGAAATTCCGGTTCCTGCTTCTGATGTGGATTACGTTTTTTTGACACATGCCCATATTGATCATTCGGGAATGCTGCCTTTATTGTATAATCAGGGGTTCAAAGGTAGTGTTTATACAACAGAGGCAACACAGCAGCTCTGCCAGATCATGTTGCTTGACAGTGCGCATATCCAGGAATTTGAAGCGGAGTGGAAGAACCGTAAGGGCAAGCGTGCGGGCATACCGCCGATTGTACCGATTTATACAACGGAAGATGCAGTGGGGATTCTGCAGTATTTTGTACCATGCCGGTATGAGGAGAAGATACAGGTATGCGAAGGGATAGAAATCCGTTTTGTGGATGCGGGACATTTGCTGGGGTCAGCCAGCATCGAGGTATGGGTGACAGAACAGGGTGTGACGAAGAAGCTTGTATTTTCCGGTGATATCGGCAATACGAATCAGCCGATCATCAAGAATCCACATTATATTAAGGATGCGGATTATGTCATTATGGAATCCACGTATGGGGACAGAAGCCATGGTCCGCGTCCGGATTATATCAAGGAATTGACAGCAATCATCCAACGGACATTTGACCGGGGCGGCAATGTAGTCATTCCTTCCTTTGCTGTTGGACGAACTCAGGAGATGCTTTACTTTATCAGACAGATCAAGGCGGAAGGCCTTGTGAAGAACCATGATAATTTTGAGGTGTATGTGGACAGTCCACTGGCAGTGGAAGCAACGAATGTTTTCAACAGGAGTGTACCGGGATATTATGATGATGATGCGATGGCACTGATCAAACAGGGCATCAATCCGATCAGTTTTCCGGGTCTGAAGACGGCCGTTACAAGTGATGATTCCATTGCAATCAATGTATCCACGACACCGAAGGTGATCATATCTGCTTCCGGTATGTGTGATGCCGGCCGTATCCGTCATCATCTGAAACATAATCTGTGGCGTCCGGAATGTACGATCCTCTTTGTCGGCTATCAGTCCGTAGGCACACTGGGACGTAATCTTGTGGAAGGCGCGATGGAAGTGAAGCTTTTTGGCGAGACCATTGAAGTACAGGCAGAGATCACTTCCCTGGCAGGCGTCAGCGGTCATGCAGACTGCGAAGGCCTGATGAAATGGATCGGGGCCTTTGAGAAGAAGCCGAAGAGAGTTTTCGTTGTTCATGGTGAGGATACAGTGACAGATGTATTTGCAGCCAGGATCAAAGACGAATTAGGGATTGATGCAGTAGCACCATATACCGGTGCGGAATATGACCTGTTGACGAATGAATGTCTGCAGGCTCCGGAACCGGTACGAGTTACGCCGAAGAAGGCGATGCAGCGCAAGGCAGCGACAGTCTTTGAACGTCTGCTTAATGCAGGACGCCGCCTGATGCTTGTGATCCGCCACAATGAAGGCGGAACCAACAAGGATCTGACCCGATTTACCAATGAGATCAATAATCTCTGTGACAAATGGGATCGTTAATGGTATCCTATCATAGGTAACAGAGACAACCAATCATAAAATCTTCATCAGCTGAATATATTTCTTACCAGAGGTGATGCCAATGGATAGAAAAGAGCAGCTGATGAAGATTTTTTCCGTTCATATCAGGGAAATATTGACGGCATTGCCGGTGCATATAGGCAGACTTCAGGAAATCCGGCTGCGGGCGGGCAGGCCTTTGATGATTTTATATGATAACAAAGAATATCTGGCAGGCCCGGAAGGTAATATTGTGACAGAATCATCGGCAGCTTATCATGTTTCGGCACAGGAAATTCAAGAGACAATGACGTATCTCAGTCATTATTCCATCTATGCTTATGAGGAGGAAATACGACAGGGATTTCTGACCATTCAGGGCGGACATCGGGTGGGCATAGCAGGAAAAGTTCTGTCGGATGGCAATGGTATCAGGAGTATACGTCCTATTACATTTTTGAATGTCCGTCTGGCCCATGAGGTCAGGGGCTGTGCCGATGAATTAATGCCCTGGCTGTATGAAGAGGGCAGACCCTGCAATACATTGATCCTGTCGCCGCCGGGATGCGGAAAGACAACGATGCTTCGGGATGTGATCCGACAGTTTTCCAATGGCTGTGGACAGGAAGCGGGACGAAGAGTGGGAGTGGTGGATGAACGTTCAGAGATCGCTGCCTGCTATCGCGGTATTCCGCAGAATGATATGGGTATTCGGACGGATGTGCTGGATGGCTGCGCCAAACATATGGGGATGCAAATGATGCTGAGGTCCATGACACCGGAGATTCTGGCGGTGGATGAGATCGGCAGCAGGACAGATAAGGAGGCGATAGACGCTGTCATGAATTGCGGTTGTTGTCTGCTGGCAACGGCACATGGCGCTTCGATGGAAAAAATGCAGATGCGGCCGGCCCTTCGGCAGATGGCTGAGGAAAAAATATTTGAACGGTATGTTATACTCAGCCGAAAGAATACAGTCGGCAAAGTGGAGGCTATTCTTAATGCAGACATGGATTTTCTTTATCAAAATCATCGGGGCGATCTGTGTCATGACAGGATGCGGCGGAGCAGGACTGGCTATGGGCGTCTCCTGGAAGAGGCGCTATGTACAGCTGGGACAGATGCAGCGGTCACTTAGAATGCTGCATGGTGAAATCAGGTATACAGGGGCAGAACTTCCGGAAGCCATCGATCAGATAGCCCTTCGTCAGGAAAAGCCCTTCTCAGATTTTTATCACGGCCTATCAGAGCAAATGCGCCGAATGGATGGGCAATCATTGAAAACTTTATGGCAGACGGAAATTGAAAAATGTCTGAATAACACCTATCTGACAAAGGAGGATAAACAGATTTTTCTGGAGTCCGGCAGTCAGCTTGGGTATCTGGACCGACAGATGCAGCTGTCATCCCTGGAAGCCTGTATGGCACAGATTGAAGACAATCAAAATATGATTCGGAAAAATATGAAGGAAAAACAGAAACTCAGTGTTGCACTTGGACTTTTGTCCGGTTTTTTTATTATAATCCTGTTAATATGATTTTTCCGGGAGGTCCGGTATGACAGTCAATGTAATTTTTAAAATAGCAGCCGTCGGCATCCTTATTTCCGTATTGAATCAGATATTGAAGCATTCCGGCAGGGATGACCAGGCTTTTTTGACGAGTCTTGCCGGACTGATTCTTGTATTGATGTGGATTATTCCGTATATTTATGAATTGTTTCAAACAATTCAGCAACTTTTTGCGTTATGAAAGGCGGCTAAATGGAAGTGATCAAAGCAGCTGTCATGGGGATCGCGGCCGCCATGCTGGCTTTATATATGAAATCTGTCCGGCCGGAATACAGTTCGATGATCAGTATAAGTGCCGGTATTTTTATTTTTGGTTTTGCACTGATCTGTCTTCAGAAAATTACCGGAAGTATTCAGACTCTGGGAGAATATCTGGCAGTCAGCCCGGTCTATATAAGAATTCTTCTGCGGATCACAGGCATTGCCTATATCTGTGACTTTGCATCATGTATATGCAAAGATGCCGGCTATCAGGCGATTGCGGCACAGATTGAGCTTCTGGGCAAATTGACGATCGTTGTTATGAGCCTTCCGGTACTGCAGACATTGATGAGCGCCATTACGGAGTTTATCGGAGCCTAAATGGAGAGATGGCCAAAAATCAAAATGTGGAAATATATCCTGAGAAAGAAAATGCTGTATGGTATCGGTTTTGTGTGTGTCCTTATTGGAATGACAGTCACTGGTGTTTGCATAAAGCCTGCAAAAGAAGTACAGGCATCAATCAGTCATGAAGCTGTTAAAGACATCAGATCGGATGCTCCAGGAGGGGGAGAGGATGTTTCTGAACAGCCGGAGGGTGAAAACACGGACGATAAGGATGATCCGTTAGACATGCTGGGAGATCTGTCTGAAATAGAGGCTGCGGTTTCGGAGGCAATGACTGTCAGGTCTTCTGTATCTTTCAAAGCGATTTTAAAACAGCTGATGACAGGAAGCCTTTCTGAGGCCGGACAGCTTTTGTTTCAGATGATCCGGGAACAGGTGGCCGGTGGCATTTATGAGAATCAGCAGCTGTTATTCAAAATCGCCTGTTTTGCAGTGATCGGTGCGATATTTACGAATTTTGCCATGGCATTTTCAAAAGAACAGGTGGCGGAAACCGGTTTCTATCTGACTTATACACTGTTAATGACACTGATGATGACGTCTTTTATGATGACATCTGCCATTGTCCGTGATGTATTGCATTCACTGACAGAATTTATGAAAGTGCTGCTGCCGACGTTTTGTACGGCCCTGACATTTACAACGGGCAGTCTGCTGTCCGGTGCGTATTATGAATTGATGATGATTGCTATTGCTGCTGCGGACTGGCTGATGAGTTCTTTGATTATGAAAATGATACAGGTGTATGTACTGACGGCCCTGGTCAACCATATTTCAAAAGAAGATTATCTTTCAAAACTCAGTGAATTGCTGGCACTGCTGATCCGTTGGAGTATCCGCACCGTTGTGGGTGTTATCCTTGGCATCAACATTTTGCAGACCATGCTGCTGCCGGCCATCGACCGGGCAAAGGAAACTGTGGCCTATAAGCTTATATCCGCTGTGCCGGGGGTCGGAACGGCTATGAATACAGCTGTGGGGGCGGTCATTGGCTCCGGTGTGCTTATCCGAAATGTGCTGGGGATGGGAAGCCTGCTGATTATTTTGCTGATCTGTGCGGTTCCGGTGGTTCGGGTCTGTATGGTCCTTTTATCATACAAAATTGTACAGGCAGTGATCCAGCCGGTTACGGAAAAACGCCTTCTTGAAGGAATGGATGCCATGACACAGGGGGTCGGAATGTTGCTACATGTGCTTGTCGCCTGTGTGCTTATGTTTATTCTCTCCCTGGCGGTGGTCTGCAACGCGGCTTCGGTTGTTGCGGTATAATGGAAGGAGCCGATATGGAACAGCTTCTGGTCTGGGTAAAAAAACTGGCTGTGTTTATGATTTTGTGCAGCTATATGGAACATCTGCTGCCGGCACAATACAAGCGATATTTTCATATGTGTACCGGCCTTATCCTGATTCTGATGATCACATCGCCGCTGCGGCAGGTGCTTCAGGGCAATATTGGGAGTGAGGTAAGCTGTCTGCTTGAGAATCTGAGGACGGGCAGTCAGGTCTATCAGATGAAGGGGGAGGATGGAAAACGATATCAGGCCTATTATATGAAGCAATATAAAGCTGCCATGACAGAACAGATCAGGAATCTGGCAGACATGAGCGGATTAAGGGCAGAGGAGATCCGGCTTTCTGTCAATGAAGATGTGTCCAGTGATTCATACGGATGCCCGACAGAAGTGTCTATGAATGTGCTGTCAGAAGACGGAATGGAGGCAGATAACGGGAGTAAAAAGCAGTTCAGACAATTGCTGAGTCAGCAGCTTGGAATGGCAGAAAGTCAGATCCACTTTGGTTATTCGGGGTAGGGAGGCCGATGAGAATGGCAGATTTCAAAGCATTCTGGCAGCGGTTTAAAAGCGGTGAAAACGGCGGCAAAGGGCAAAAAGACCGGTTTATGCTTCTGGCACTTGTGGGGCTGCTGATTCTGGTGGCTGTATGGCCGGTTGGGGGAAAGTCAGGGAAAACATCCGGTCAGACAGAGGCATCAGTGGAGAAAAAGCAGGAGACATCGTATAATTATGCAGATCAGTATGCGGCTGTTATGGAAAGCAGGTTGAAATCCATGCTTGAGAGTGTGGAAGGTGCCGGAGAAGTGAAGGTGATGATCACCTTAAAAAACAACGGCGAACAGGTGGTGGAAAAAGACAGGACTTATTCGGAGAATAAAACCGGGCAGGGGGAACAGAGTGGTCAGACAACAACGAATAATAATATAAGCCGCTCTGAATCTACGGTGTACAGCAGTTCAAACGGCGGGAGTCCGTATGTGGTCAAACAGATAGAACCGGAAATAGAAGGTGTGCTGGTGGCAGCACAGGGGGGCGGTGATGAGACAGTGGTCAATGAAATTACTTATGCCGTGCAGGTATTATTTGATGTACCGGTACATAAAATAAAAGTAGTAAAAATGAGCAGCAGGTAGGAGGGTATTTTGAAACGGCTTTTCAGGAAAAATCAGATCATTATTACATCTCTGGCAATTATGATCGTCATTGCCGGCTATCTGAATTTTACAGCAGACCAGACAAAACCGGTGAAACAGGAAGCAGCGGCCGAAACAGCAGAGAAGATCCGGGAGGAAAATATACAGGCTGAGGAGGCAGCAGCCGGTGCGGAGGCAGATATTACATCTTTTCCGGATGAAGATCTGGCTTCTGTATCAGCCGAGGCAGAGAGCACAGCGGATACAGAAACACCGGAAGGGGAAAAGGTCGGTGAAGCAGTACTTACCAGTTCTGCCTCAGCAGGCGCATTCAGTGCTTCTGCCAAATTAAACAGAGAGCAGGTGCGTTCAAAAAATGAGGCCTCTTTACTGGAGATCATCAATAATACAGACATATCGGAAGACATGAAAGCCGATGCGATCGCCAGCATGAACAGAATGACCGACAGAGCAGAAAAAGAGCTGGATGCGGAACTTCTTCTTGAGGCCAAAGGCTTTAAAGACAGCGTGGTCAGCATCAATGATGATTCTGTGGATGTTATAGTGGGTGCGGCTGAGATTACGGATGAACAGAAAGCGCAGATTGAAGATATCGTGACACGCAAGACAGAGAGAGATGTGTCGGATATTGTGATAACAACCATGGAATAAGTATTCATTTTTATATGAAAAGATATACTTTTCAAGAGGCGGATACTTTGGTATAATAGACATAACCAGATGAATATGGAGGTATAGACACAATGGCAAATGAACGTGAGAATAATACGAATTATACAATATATGAAAATGGTCCTTTAGGAGAGGTTCAGATCGCCAATGAAGTGGTGGCGATCATTGCAGGAATAGCAGCAACCGAAGTGGATGGTGTCGTTGCCATGGCTGGAGATGTTCAGAAGGAACTGGTCAGCAAGCTTGGAATGAAGGTTTTGTCCAAAGGTGTACGTATTGCTTTTGAAGACAGCGGTATCCGGGTAGATTTATCCATCATTCTTGAATATGGCTGCAGTATTCCTGAAGTAACAGCAGCTGTTCAGGAACGTGTGAAGAACTCAATTGAGACCATGACCGGACTGAAAGTTGTAGATGTGAACATCCGGGTCGCTGATGTGAAGATAGACAACGAATAGCAGAGGGCAGATCTGCCGGCTTTGCAAGAGCCGGTATGATTTGTCCTTAAGTTTGTTTTTAATTAATGATAGAATACAGTGGAGGAAAGAATGGGAAGACGCGAATTAAGAGAACATATTTTCAGATTATTATTTCGAAGGGATTTTTTTCCTGAAGAAGAGATGAAAGAGCAGGAAGCGTTTTATATTGAATATCTGGCGGATCCTGAACAGAAAGAAGTGGACTATATTGTTCAGAAGACAGAGAAGATCATGGCAATGATTCCGGAACTGGATACCATGGTCAATGAACATTCCGTCGGATGGCAGACAGAGCGTATGGGCAAGGTGGATCTCACGATCATCCGACTGGCTGTCTATGAGATGAAGTACGATGACGATATTCCGGTCAGCGTAGCCATTAATGAAGCTGTAGAACTGGCAAAACGCTACGGATCAGAGAATTCACCGGCATTTATCAACGGTGTGCTTGCGAAGATGATTTAAGGCTATGAACAGAAAGCAGGTCTATTCCGTATCAAGTGTGAATCAGTATATCAAAAGTCTGTTCATGGATGATTTTGCCCTGAATCATATTTATGTCCGGGGAGAAGTTTCCAATTGCAAGTACCATTCATCAGGGCATATTTATTTTACATTGAAGGATCGTGGAGGAGCGATTGCCTGTGTGATGTTTGCCGGGAACAGAAAGGGACTGAATTTCCGTATGTCGGAAGGTATGGCCGTGATTGTTTACGGCAGTGTCAGTGTGTATGAGCGGGACGGCAAATATCAGCTGTATGCCCGTGAGATCATACAGGAAGGCGCAGGCAGGCTTTATGAAGCATATGAAGCATTGAAGAAAAAGCTTCTTGCCGAAGGCCTGTTTGATGAGGAACATAAGCAGAAAATCCCGAAGTATCCGAAGAGGCTGGGCGTTGTGACGGCGAGAACCGGTGCGGCTGTACAGGATATTATTAATGTTTCCCTGAGAAGAAATCCATGGCTTCAGATCGTGTTCTGTCCGTCTGCTGTACAGGGAGATGGAGCGGCTCAGTCTGTTGTCCGGGGAATCCATGCGCTGGAAGCAGCCGGCGTGGATGTGATGATCGTCGGGCGCGGCGGCGGATCCATTGAGGATTTATGGGCCTTTAATGAAGAAATTGTGGCCAGAGCGGTTTATGAATGCTCGGTTCCGGTGATTTCTGCAGTGGGGCATGAGACCGATACGACGATCATTGATTTTGTGTCTGATCTGCGTGCACCGACGCCATCGGCGGCTGCCGAACTGGCTGTGCCGGATATGCGGGTGATCCTTGGTCAGATCCAGGGGTATGAGGAGAGTCTCAGTCATGCCATGGAACAGGCGGTGCTGCGAAACAGACAGCGCGTGGAGAACTATCAGCGTATTTTCAGACATTTGAACCCACAGTCCCGTCTGAACGATAGGCGACAGCGTCTGATGGAGATAGAAGAAAGACTGCGTATTGGCATGAACCGAAAGCTGGATGCAGCCAAGTCAGAACTGGCTATCCGGACGCAGAAGCTGGAAGGTGTTTCGCCTCTCAGACAGTTAGAGCGAGGCTATGCTTATGTGTCGGATGAAGAAGGACATGGCATTACATCAGCCGGACAGGTGACAAAAGGGCAGCGGCTGCTTTTGGATGTCAGGGATGGAAGAATAGAGAGCGAAGTAACAGCGGTTAAGAAGCGGATGAGCTGAAAGAGGAGGATACACGATGGCGAAAGCAAAATCACTGGAGACAGCATTTGAAGAGCTGGATGCGCTTGCTGCGAAGATGGAAGACAGAGATCTTCCTCTTGAAGAAGCTTTTAAGCTGTATCAGGAAGGTGTGAAGCTCTTGAAATACTGCAATGGTGCGATTGACAAGGTTGAGAAAAAGATTATAGAAATTCATGGAAATGAAGATGAAGAGGACGAATAGTCCGGAGGCTGTGAGATGCAATTGGAACAGGAATTAAAAGAGAAAACAGCAGATATAGAGAAGTTACTTGAGCGGATGCTTCCGGAAGAAGCGGGGCTTCAGAAGACGATTTTTTCAGCGATGCGATACAGCCTGATGGCTGGCGGCAAGCGGATTCGTCCATTACTGATCGCTGAGACCTACAGATTTTTCGGCGGTACGGATATGGCATTGGCAGAGCCTTTTATGGCAGCTATTGAGATGATCCACACGTATTCGCTGATCCATGATGATCTGCCGGCACTGGACAATGATGACTACAGAAGAGGACGTCTGACTTCCCATAAGGTTTACGGGGAAGCGATGGCGATCCTGGCAGGTGATGCACTGCTGAATTATGCCTTCGAGACAGCGTCTAAGGCGATGGATCATGCCAGAGATGATGAAGAACTTCTACGGGTCATGAAAGCTTTTAGAATTCTCAGTTCAAAGCCGGGGATCAACGGTATGATCGGCGGACAGGTAGTGGATGTTGAACTGACCGGGAAGCCGATACCGGAGAAGACACTGCGCTTTATTTTCGAATTAAAGACCGGTGCCTTAATTGAAGCAGCGATGATGATCGGTGCGCAGCTTGCCGGGGCATCGGATGAACAGATTGCTGCGGTGGAGAAAGCAGCCGGCGATATCGGCATGGCCTTCCAGATCCAGGATGATGTGCTGGATGTGATCGGCAATGAAGCATTGCTTGGCAAACCGGTGCACAGCGATGAGAAGAACGAGAAGACAACATGGGTGACAGTCTACGGACTGGAACAGGCAAAAAAGGATGTGGCGGAATATTCAGAGGAGG
>NZ_JBBMEK010000038.1:0-18488 GCF_040096555.1 Coprococcus intestinihominis
ACAGATTATCTGGCGTGTCTGGCAGAACTTCAGGAGCGCACCCACGTTGGCATCAATATAGAATTGGGATTGCAGACGGCGAATTATCATACCTTGGACAGAGTTCACAGAGGACATGGACTGGCTGAATATATAGATGCGGTTCTGGCAATCAAGAGATATCCGTTTACTGTGTGCACACATCTGATTGCCAATCTCCCGGGAGACACTCTTCGGGATGCAGTGGAAACAGCCAGAATTGTTTCTGTTCTGCATTCGGATATTGTGAAGATTCATTCATTATATATAGCAAAAGACAGTCAGATGGCTGAGGATTACCTGGCAGGCAGACTTACGATCTGCAGCAAAGAAGAATATTTTGAATGTGTCAGGGTAATGCTTGAGAATCTGGATCCATCTATCGCGGTTGAGCGGTTGTTCAGTCGTATACCGGAGCAAGATGCTGTTTTCTGTAACTGGGGAATCAGTTGGTGGAAGCTGAAGGATGAGTTTGAAGTATATATGCAGCAGAATAGCAGCTGCCAGGGTAAACATTTTGATTATATGAATGGTTCGGCACTAAAAGGAGTTTTTTAATGGGGTCAGAGAAACAGACCGTCTCGAAAAACGGCGGGAGGCACTTGAAACTGAATATAGGGCTGATTGTATTTATAGGCATTTTTATTTATTTGATAGCAATCGGTCTGTCCTACCTTATGAGAAATCATATTTCTTTTTATGAAGTTCAGCAAGGATGGATTGTTGACAGTGATACCTTTACAGGCTTTATTCTTCGTAATGAGGCAGTTGTAAACACCGGACAAAGCGGTTATATTAACTATTTTGTCAATGATGGTGCCATGGTTGCCAGAGAGGGCAATGTCTGCATGGTCACTACCAATGCCGGCAGCAGTGTACAGGGAACAGCAGATGGATCAGCATTGACGTTGAATGGCAGTGACTATAGTGATATTCGGGAACAGGTTTTGTCTTTCAAAAAGAAATATAACGATAGTGATTATGCGTCGGTGTATGATCTGGATTATCAGTTGGGAAATATTGTCAGTAATATTGTCAGCAGGAATAATATTAATTCCATGAATCAGGCTGATTCCACCAACGGATATACGGTAATGACTGCTGATCAGTCAGGAATTGTCAGTTATTCTTATGACGGCATGGAAAGCTATACGCAGGATGATATGACACCGGAACTTTTTTCGGCCAGGAACTATGAGAAGAGCCAGTTGTCTGCCGGTATGAAGATAGACAGCGCATCACCGGCCTATAAGTTGATCTATGATGATAACTGGCAGATTGTGATTTGTCCGACGGCGGATCAGTACAAAAGGCTCAAAGAGCTGGATACGGTGAATCTGCAGCTTCAGCGGGACAATATTACAGTCAGCGCAGATGTATCGACCTTTCAGAAAGACGGCACCGATTATGTCAGCTTTTCGTTATCCAACTATATGGTCCGCTATTGCAATGATCGTTATATTGATATTGAGATTATCTGGGACAACCATGATGGATTGAAGATTCCAAAGTCATCAATTGTGTCCAAGAATTTTTACAGGATTCCGGCTGATTATCTCCAGACGGAGGAAGAGAGTTCGGAAAGCGGCTTTTATTCGGTGGATAATGATGAAACAGTTTTTATCAAACCGATTATTTATGCACAGAATAAGGAATATTGTTATGTAGACTGTGCGGATATTGCGGAAGGTACTGTTCTTAAGAAACCTTCTTCCGATGAGACCTATACAATTGGAGAGACAGAAGCTTTAAAAGGTGTTTATAATATCAATAAAGGCTATGCAATGTTCCGCTTGATTGATATTTTGTATGAATATGGCGATTATTGTATTGTCAGTGATAAGACGGATTATGGTGTGACGTTGTATGATCATATTATTTTGAATGGCAGCAGTGTCAAAGAAAATGATATTATATATTAGATATAGATGAAAGGGGAAGAAATATGCTTACAGAGAATGTTATAGAGGTTGAAAAGCATGTCCAGGCTGCCTGTGACAGAGCAGGACGTTCAAGAGATGAAGTCACTTTGATCGCAGTGAGCAAGACGAAGCCGGTGAGTGATATTGAAGAGGTACTGACAACAGGTATTCTTGACTACGGTGAGAACAAAGTTCAGGAATTATCCGACAAATACGAAGTGCTTCCGAAGAATATTCGCTGGCATATGATCGGACATCTTCAGCGCAATAAGGTCAAATACCTGATTGGCAAAGTCGTCCTGATTCATTCCGTAGATTCACTGAGACTGGCAGAGCAGATTGAGCATGAGGCTGCAAAGGCGGATATCGTGATGCCGGTACTGATCGAGGTGAATGTGGCAGAAGAAGAATCCAAGTTTGGGACAACCAGTGAGGCTGCCATGCAGCTTGTGGAAGCGGTGTCGAAGTTGCCGCATATCAAAATCAGGGGATTGATGACAATTGCGCCATTTACGGATAATCCTGAAGATAATCGTATCTATTTCAGAAAATTAAAACAATTATCTGTTGACATAAAAAGCAAAAACATTGATAATGTTGATATGGATGAATTATCAATGGGTATGACGGGAGATTATGAAGTTGCAATTGAAGAAGGTGCAACAATGGTCAGAGTGGGAACCGGTATATTCGGCAAGAGAAATTATCAGATATAGATAATTTGCAGTTATTTGAAGCAGGAGACATTTGAAGGGCTGGTTTTGAATAGTTGGTAATTGATTAAATAAGTAGAGGAGCGTATAGCAGAATGAGTAAAGGCTTTAACAAAATTCTTGATTTTATGAAGCTTAATGATGATGAATATGAAGAATATGATGATGAAGAGATAGATACAGAAGAGGAGCTGGAGGAGGCACCGAAGAAAAAGACATTTGCACGCAGTACGGCGAATAGCAGAAAGACATCTGCGAGACAGAAGGACGAGCTGGAAGATATGGCAGATGACTGGGATGATGAGCCGGAGGTGAAGAGTACACGGTCAACACAGGCCCATACTTCATCACGAAGCACGCGTAAGGCAACGCCTTACGGCAGGAGCAGCAAGATTGTTCCGATGCACTCCAATATAACATCCCGTAGCATGGAGGTATGTGTTTCAAAACCGGATGAGTTTGACACATGCCAGGAAATCTGTGACATTATCCTGTCAGGAAGAGCAGCGATTATCAATTTTGATGCTGTAACAACGCAGGAAGCTCAGAGAATTATTGATTTTGTTTCCGGTTCCTGTTATGCGATCAACGGCAATATTAAGCCGATATCAGATACAATTGTTATTGTGACACCGGAAGATATTGATATTACAGGCGATCTTCAGGAACTGGCATCTTCAAGTGTCAATGTACCTGCTTTTGGATATTCTGAAGAAGAGGAATGACTATTCGGAAACGGGAACAGGAAGAAACAGGATGATGAGATCAATAGACAGATGAAGGAGGTCTGGAATTAATGTTAACACCAATTGAAATTCAGGGTAAGACTTTTAAGAACAGTGGTATGGGGTATTCAAAGGCAGATGTGGACAGCTTTTTCTCAAGTGTTTCTGCTGATTTTGAAGCACTTTACAAGGAGAATCTTTCTTTGAAGGAAAAGATCAATAATCTGGATGCAAGTCTCAGCCATTATAAGGAAATAGAGAAGTCACTTCAGAAGGCACTTGTTCTTGCAGAGACAACTGCAGAGGAGACAATTGTAGGTGCGAAGAAGAATGCCACTGTTATTGAACAGGAAGCCGTTTTGAAGGCACAGTCTATTGTGGCAGATGCTAAGGTGGAACTTGAGCAGCTGCATGTGAAGACAACAGATCTGCTTCAGCAGTATGACCGCTACAGAACACAGTACAAAGCACTTGCTTCGGCACAGCTGGATCTGCTGAATTCAGAAGCATTTGATATTGATGTTGCAACGATGAAGGCAATTTCAGGCCTTGAGGAATCAGCCGCAGAGCATACAGATCAGCTTCAGGCTGAGCCGGTATATGCTGTGGAAGAGACTGAGAGTGAAGAAACCGCAGTAGAACAGGAAGAAGACTTTGATGAGACACTTTCAACAGATGATGCAATGATCAAGGATTTCTCCGAGATGTTTGACAGCGAGAAGGACGAAGAGAACCAATAAAGCGGATGTGCTTATTTCAGTACAGCATAGTTATTAATAGAATATTCAGAAGTCCGGGTCAGTGGCTGAAGCGCATGCCCGGACTTTTTGTACAGAAAAGGAAGACAGCAAAATGCAGAAAATGATGATTCATTACAATGATGTACCAATTTATCCAATTGTTCTTTCAGAGAATTTTGATGCGCTTGGTGAAGCGCTGGATGATCTGATGATCAAAGACAGAAAGGTGTGTATCGTAACAGACAGCCATGTGGCAGACTTTTACCTTGAACAGGTAGAGCATATTGTAAAAGAGCATTGTGCAGCTGCCAGTCATTTTATTTTTCCGGCCGGTGAAGAGAGCAAAACGCTGACAACAGTTGAGAATCTTTATGAATTTCTGATTCAGAATAAATTTGAACGTAAAGATATGCTGGTGGCGCTTGGCGGCGGTGTTGTCGGTGATCTGACAGGCTTTACAGCGGCAACTTATCTGAGAGGCATTCGTTTTATCCAGATTCCCACAAGCCTTCTGGCACAGGTGGACAGCAGCATCGGAGGAAAAACAGGTGTTGATTTCAGAGCCTATAAGAACATGGTGGGGGCTTTTCATCAGCCAAAACTGGTGTATTCCTGTGCAGAGACGTTGAAAACACTGACCAGTCAGCAGTATATATCCGGCCTGGGTGAGATTATTAAACACGGATTGATCAAAGATGCCGCCTACTATGAATGGCTGAAGGCGCACAAAGAAGCGATCTTGGCCAGGGATACGCAGACGGTGATTGATATGATCGCAGTCAGCTGTCACATCAAGAAAGAAGTGGTTGAGAATGATCCTGAAGAAGCCGGCGAACGTGCTTTACTGAATTTTGGCCATACATTGGGACATGCAGTGGAGAAACTGATGAATTTTACAATGCTGCATGGAGAATGTGTTGCCGTCGGCATGCATGCGGCGGCATGGTTGTCCATGGAGAAAGGAATGCTGACAGAGGCGGCTTATAAAGATATCACAGATACCATTGTATCATTCGGTTTGCCGGTCAGTGTTAAAGGGCTTGAGCCTGAGCAAATCGTAGCCGTTTCAAAATCAGACAAAAAGATGGACAAAGGACGGGTTAAGTTTATACTGCTGGATCCCGAAGGGCATGCGGTGATTGACCGGAGTATCCGTGATGAACAGCTTTTGGCAGCGGCCTCCGTTATCGTCAGAAATGGAGAACAGTCATGAAATATATAAAGGCGGGAATTGCAGTTTTGCTGCTGGTTCTTCTGGATCAGTGGACCAAGGTGCTGGCCGTAAGGCATCTGATGAATACAGACGGCATCACACTTATACCGAAAGTTTTCAGATTATATTATCTGGAAAACAGAGGCTCTGCTTTTGGATTAATGCAGAATCAAAAAGTCTTTTTAGTCTTTTTTACAGTTATCATACTGGCAGCTTTGACGTTTTTTTATCGTAAGATTCCGGATACCGGAAGGATGATGTCGCTTAAAATTGCAGCGGTTCTGATTTATGCCGGTGCCATCGGCAATTTTATTGATCGGATTCGTCAGAGCTATGTGGTAGATTTCTTTTATTTTGAATTGATTGATTTTCCTGTGTTTAATGTTGCAGATATTTATGTGACAACAGCGGCCATTGCCTTGATCATCCTCGTTATATTTTATTACAAGGATGAGGATTTTGAGTTTCTTGGCGGTAAGAAAGCAAAGAAGACAAAAGCATAAAAGAGGCAGGTGAAAACGTGGAACAAAGAAGTTATGTTGTTGATGAAGCCAATGATGGCGTACGTATTGATAAGTATCTGGCACTCTTGATGGAAGAATGCTCAAGATCTTATATACAGAAAATAATTGGCGATCAGTCGGTGTGTGTAAACGGAAAAGCGGTTAAGGCGAATTTCAAAATTCATACAGGTGATGCAGTTATGATTGAATTACCTGATCCGGTTATTCTGGATATTCAGCCGGAGAATATACCCTTGGATATTTTATATGAGGATCAGGACATTCTGATCATCAATAAGCCAAAGGATATGGTTGTGCATCCAGCGCCGGGGCATTATACCGGGACCCTTGTGAATGCAGTGATGTATCACTGCGGGGAGGACCTCTCAACCATCAATGGCGTATTAAGGCCCGGAATAGTGCATAGAATTGATAAGGATACAACAGGTGTGCTTGTTATCTGCAAAAATGACAGGGCGCATCGCGCTATTGCAGAACAGCTCAGCGTGCACAGTATTACAAGGGCCTATTATACGATTGTTTATAATAATATCAAAGAAGATGAGGGAACCGTTGATGCACCGATTGGCCGTATGGATGCCGATCGGAAGAAAATGGGCATTAACCATAAGAACGGCAGGCATGCAGTGACGCACTACCGTGTACTTGAGCGATTTGGCAAATACACCTATATTGAGTGCCGCCTTGAGACAGGCAGAACACATCAGATCCGTGTGCATATGGCCAGTATCGGCCATCCTCTGCTGGGGGATACTGTTTATGGTCCTTCTAAGGATCCGTTTAAGCTGGAAGGGCAGGCGCTTCACGCAAAGCTGCTTGGATTTATCCATCCGTCCACCGGTCAGTATGTGGAATTTGAGTCACCGCTTCCGCCATATTTTACAGCACTGCTGGACAGACTGCGGCAGTCAGCCGGCAGATAAAGATCCTACTGTTCATGCAGTACAATATGTGATAAAATAGAGTCAGAAAAGGCAGGGGATAGAGATGAAGAAGCACAAGAAGGATCCACTCTATAAAAGTTTTGGTTATGCCTTTCAGGGAATTTATACATGTATCAGCAAGGAACGCAATATGAAGATTCATTGCTGTGTTTCACTGCTTGTAGTGATTGCGGGCATTATTTTTCAATTGTCAGTGACAGAATGGTGTATCTGTCTGACATTGTTTGGACTTGTGATGGCATTGGAGCTGGTGAACACATCGATAGAGGCAGTGGTGGATCTTGTAACAGAGGAGCGAAAGCCTTTGGCGAAGATTGCCAAGGATACGGCGGCAGGAGCTGTACTCATTGCAGCTATTATGGCAGCGATTATCGGCTGTGTTATTTTTGTTCCCAAGGTCATGCAGTTTTTGACAGGGCTTTAGCGATTTGTTGATTGGTTGCATGGATGCATTGCAGCTGCAGAGAGAGAATCCGGCGGTTGTGATGTCTGACAGTAAAGGAGAGATGTAAGATGGAAAAACTCGGAGAAAGCCTTAAGAAGCTTTTACTTATCGGTATCGGTACAGCAGCTGTTACAGCAGAGAAATCCAAGGAAGTATTAGACGATCTGGTGAAGAAGGGTGAGCTGACAGTTGAACAGGGCAAGGTCCTGAACAAAGAACTGAAGCACAATATCAAAGAGACATTGAAGGACAATGTGAATGTTTCAGTGAAAGCATCCACACCAGAAGAATTGCAGACCCTTCTTGAGAAGATGACACCGGAACAGATTGAACAGCTGAAACAGCAGATTAGCAATATGGAGCAGACCACTGAGGAGAAGACAGAGACAGTGGAATCAGAAGAAGCACCGGCTGAAGCTACAGAGGACGCTCCGGATGCGGAAGAGGCAGCTGACGCTGAATAAGAAGAATGAATACAAAGTCTGAAAAAGTCAGATCAAGCGGTTATGGAGAACGGTTGAAGGAGATTACAGCCGTTCTCCATAAACATGCTATTACGCGTGGTGTATCTCCGGAGAAGTTGAGAATGATTCTGGAGGACCTTGGACCGACATATATCAAGCTGGGTCAGATTATGTCGTTGAGATCAGATATTTTGCCGAAGCGATACTGCGATGAATTGATGAAGCTATGCTCGGATGTGGCACCTATGCCCTTTGACCAGGTGGTGGATGTGATCCAGGATGCCTTTGGTTGTCCGTGGCAGGAGGAGTTCCAGTCAATTGAAGAAAAGCCTCTTGGTTCAGCTTCTATTGCACAGGTTCATCGTGCGGTTTTGAAGAGCGGAGAACAGGTTGTGATCAAGGTCCAGCGCAAAGGTATTTACAGGACCATGGCCAGAGATATCGGATTGATGCATAAGGTTGTGCGTTTATTGCCACCGGTGAGTATCAAAGAGATGGTGGATCTGGATCTTGTTCTTGATGAACTGTGGAAGGTCACACAGGAGGAAATGAATTTCCTTACAGAGGCAGCCAATATAGAGGAGTTCCATCGCAAGAACAGAGATGTGGCCTTTGTGGATACGCCGGTGTTATATCGGGAGTATACAACTCCGCATGTTATTGTGATGGAGTATATCGATGGCTTTTCCATTGATGATAAGGAGAATCTTCAGGAAAACGGCTATGATCTGAATGAGGTCGGCAGTAAGCTCATTGATAATTTTATTAAGCAGGTTATGGTAGATGGCTTTTTCCATGCCGATCCGCATCCCGGTAATCTTCGTGTGCGGGACGGCAAGATTGTCTGGATTGATATGGGAATGATGGGCCGTCTGTCTGAGCATGACAGGGAAGAAATCGGACGGGCCATTGAAGGTATTGCGCTGAATGATATCGGTATGATCCAGGATGCTGTTCTGGCAATCGGAGAATTCCGTGGGAAGCCGGATCAGAGCAAACTGTTTGAAGATATACGCAATCTGATGGCCAAATATGGTTCGGAAGATCTTGGCAATATTGATATTGCAGAGATTATGCAGGATCTGATGGAGGTCATGAAGGAGAACAAGATTACAATGCCTCACGGTCTGACGATGCTTGCCAGAGGCCTGGCACATATTGAAGGAGTCCTTGCAGACATCAGTCCGGAGATTAACATGATGGAGATCGCATCTGCCCGTGTGAAGAGCCAGATGTTTGAGGAGATGGACTGGAAGAAGGAATTGAAAAACAGTGGAAAAACACTGTATCGTTCTCTGAGAAAGGCGATAGATATCCCCACCTTGCTGGCAGATATTCTGCAGGGTCAGCTGAAAGGTCAGACAAAGGTGAATCTCGATCTTCATGCCGGAGAAGATGTATCGAATCTGCTTCGAAGGGTAACAAGAAATATTGTTATGGGTCTGTGGGTAATGGCATTGCTTATAAGCTCCAGTATTATCTGTACCACGGATATGAAACCGAAATTCCTCGGCATACCGGCATTGGGGGCCTTTGGCTATTTCATTGCCGTTATTATCGTATTTTATGTGTTTGCAAAACATATTTTTTCAAAAAGAAAGTAAAAATAAACTGAGGCTATTACTGTGATTGGCAGCTAATTCCTCAGTTTATTTTTTGCGGATAGATTTATATAGATGGTTTTGTTGTCTTTTTTTCCCGGATAAGAATAAGCGGCGTACATTGGCGGCCCTGACCGGCAGGGTTGTCACGAATTAATCCGAGTAATTCTTTTTCAGAAAGTGTGATTGAATCGGAACAGCCAAGTAATTCTTGACCTAAATCATTGGCATCAACCAACATCATTTGAACGCCAAGCTTTTCATAAACTTCATTGCATACTCCGGATGGGTTCGCAGGCATCTCTATACCAATATCGCCATATTCTTTCCATACATGGTCATAGAACCCATCCAGTCCACTGACTTCCTGACCAACAATTTCATAGAATACACCTTTTTTCCCGAATAATTTGGTGACTGCACTGGCAATACTGGCATAAAGAACCTTGAGAAGTCCGACTTTGTCAATGGCATACTGCATTTTAATGGTTTCACCGACACCAACACCGGTTGTTGGGTGGGACGCAAAGCGGGAGAGCAGGTGTGCCCAGAAACCGATATGAACGTCTTCGCGTTTAACAATTCGATTCTGGCATAGTGCAATGATTTTTTCACTGCATGAAACAATGTCACCTGGTTCATAGATAGGAAGTACATATTTTTGAAAGATATCCAGATAGTTTTCGCCAGGATGAACAAAATGGGTGTGGATAGCATGGCGCATATAGATTTTTCCGTTTACTTTGATTTCTACTTTTTTATTTTCATTTGTCTGAAATTGCATAATAAATCCTCTTTCATTTGTTATTTTATTGTAACTGTTCAGAGCTAACCTCCAAATGCTACGCATTTCGTCGGTGTGGCGTATCCGCCAAATAAAATTTCAAAAACAGTCTTAAAAATGCAAGCATTTTATACCTGTTTTTTGAAATTTTGCTTGGCTCTGAACAGTTACATTTTATTGTTGGTAAAATTATGATACTGATTGCGGATGAGAGTGGAATTTTATCCGGCTTTAGTTTTATGAATGAGTCGAAGAAAAAATATGTAATTATATTGATTATTCTCGATAAACTCCGGTTTATCATAAAAAATAAAATTAAGATGGAATAATCCTGAAATAATGAAAAATGGCCATTTATTAAGAATCACTTTCCCTTGTAGTTTCCCTTATTTCAGAAGGAATGGAAGTGGATAGATCATCCAGTATTTCTACAGAGGTACGTTTGGCTCTTCGATTAGAATGAGTATAAATATTCATTGTGATGCTGATATCAGAAATTCTTTTTGAATATGATGACCGTTTTCATCTTCTATATAGAATCGATAATACCATTTAGAACCTTTTTGCCTGATAGAACCTTTACTCATTGTTAATGCCTCCTTAAATATAGTATTTATTATTATAGAAAAAAGCTATAAAAATATGACGATGCATACTTTTATAGCTTTCCCTTTATTTTTCCCTTATACGATTAGTGGGTATCCATTTTGTATTTATACACGTTCTGCAATATCGTACAGCAGTCTTTCAGAATCTTCCCAGCCAAGGCAAGGGTCAGTGATGGACTTGCCGTAGACATGGTTCTCACCGCCCACCTTCTGGTTGCCTTCAACGATATAGCTCTCAATCATCACACCTTTGACAAGCTTGCGGATGTCATCGGAATGCTGACGGCTGCTTAAGACTTCCTTGACAATACGGATCTGTTCTTTATGCTTCTTGCCGGAGTTGGAATGGTTGGCGTCAATGATGCAGGCCGGATTCTTGAGTCCTTTTTCGGCATACATCTCATTGAGAAGCTGCAGATCTTCATAGTGATAGTTCGGATGTGTCTGACCATGCTTATCAACAGCACCACGAAGAATCGTGTGTGCATAAGGATTGCCGTCTGTTGTGGCATCCCATCCGCGGTAGAGAAAATTATGACCATGCTGAGCAGCAACAACAGAGTTCAGCATAACGGATAAGTCACCGCTGGTCGGATTCTTCATACCGGTTGGCACTTCAATGCCACTGGCAACCAGACGATGCTGCTGATTCTCAACGGAGCGTGCACCAACAGCAACATAAGAGAGGATATCGGACAGATATCTGAAGTTTTCAGGGTAAAGCATCTCATCAGCAATTGGCATATGAAATGTCTGCAGGGCATGCATATGGATCTTTCTGATGGCAATTAGACCATTTAAAAGATCGGGTGCCTTTTCAGGATCTGGCTGATGAAGCATACCTTTGTAGCCTTCGCCGGTTGTACGCGGCTTGTTCGTGTAAATACGCGGTACAAGGACAAGCTTATCTTTGACTTTTTCCTGAACTTTTGTAAGACGGCCGATGTAATCACAAACAGCTTCTTCGTTGTCGGCGGAGCAAGGACCGATAATGACCATAAATTTGTCTGAGGCACCTGTAATAATATCAATCAGTTCTTGGTCTTTCTCTGCTTTTAAAGCAGCCAGTTCTTCGGAAACAGGATATAATTCTTTGATTTCCATTGGTGTCGGAAGTTTTTTTGTTAATACAAAGCTCATAGTGTTTCTCTCCTTGGTAACATTTGTACAACGGCAAAAAGAATAAGCAGTTATACTTTTCTGCAATCAATTATAGCTGAAAAGGAAAATGATGTAAAGGCATAAGTTAACAGGCACAAACGTAAACTGTAAAAAAAGCACGGTGACAGTTATGAAGAATAAAATTATAGCAGTTATCCTGTTGATGGGTATTTTATGGAATGGACAAATGGTTTATGCAGAAGATACTGCTGTCGGAGAAGTGATAGCAACGGAATCAGAAAATTCAGAATCAACAAATGAAGAAACGGCAGAGATGGAATTGGAAAGGGAGTCGGAAAGTCAGGGGGTAGTATCAACTGAATCGGCGGTAACTGTCATATCGGAGGCGGCTGTTTTAATGGAAGCAGGAACCGGAACAGTCATTTATGAGAAAAATCAGGATGTTCGGGTCAGTCCTGCCAGTATCACAAAGATTATGACACTGCTTCTGATCTATGATGCGCTGTATAACGGAAAAATCCAGCTGACAGATGAAGTTGTAACAAGTGCCCGGGCAAAATCCATGGGCGGCTCCCAGGTTTTCCTTGAGGAAGGCGAAAAACAAACAGTGGAAACGCTGATCAAATGTATTGTGATCGCTTCAGGTAATGATGCTTCAGTGGCAATGGCAGAGTATGTAAGCGGCAGTGAGGAGGCCTTTGTGGGGGAAATGAATCAAAAAGCCGCCGATCTGGGCATGAACGGGACACATTTTGTGGATTGCTGCGGGCTGACAGACTCAAATGACCATTATACAACGGCAAAAGATGTGGCCATCATGGCCCGGACGCTCATTACAAATTATCCTGACATTTCGCAATATGCGACGATCTGGATGGAAAATATCACGCATGTAACAGCAAAAGGCAGTAGTGAATTCGGTCTTTCCAACACGAATAAACTTCTGAAAATGGCAAATAATTTTGAAGTAACAGGGTTAAAAACAGGTTCTACAGCAAAGGCGGGATATTGCTTTTGCGGGACAGCTGTCAAAGACGGATTGAGTCTCATTGCCGTGGTGATGGATGCACCGGATTATAAAATACGTTTTTCTGAGGCACAGCAGCTTCTGAATTACGGCTTTGCCAACTGCAGCGCATACAGGGATGATCATCCGCCGGTACTTTTGCCAATGGCGATAAAAGACGGAAAAACAGAAAGTGTTGAATTGATGTATGACGGCCAGTTTTCCTATGTTGCGCTGCGAGGGGAAAATCTTGAAAATATCCATTCAAAACTGCAACTGGATGAAAGCCTGTCTACGCCTTTTGAAGCAGGAACAAAGGCAGGACGTCTGATCTATTATCTGGATGATACGGAGATTGGTGAAGTGCCTGTTGTGACAAAGGAGGGGATACAAAAAGCCGGTTTCAGTGATTATTTAGAAAAAGTTTACAGGAATTTTATGAGCATCTGCGGATAAATATAGGCTATTTTACAAAAACATGGTATAATGAACTTTATTGAAAAACATATCGGAGGTTTATGTGCGATGGAGCAGCGTGTGTTACTTATGGTGAATCCAATGGCCGGACGTCAGAAGATACGTAATGAATTGCTTTATGTCGTCGATACACTGACGAAAGCAGGGTATGAGACGATTATTTATACAACACAGGGTAAGGATGCAACAAGAGATCTGTTGGCTGAGAAGGATAGTCAGTTTGACAGAGTTATTTGTTGCGGCGGAGATGGCACCTTTAATGAGATTTTGTCGGCAACGATGCATTGGGATAAGCGCCCTATTCTGGGGTATATTCCTGCAGGAACCACCAATGATTTTGCAGCAGGTCTGAAGCTGCCTTCAGATATCAGGGAGGCAGCGGTGAACATTGTTAGGGGAACGCCGCATACCGTTGATGCAGGTTTGTTTAATACGTCCTATTTTTCTTATGTCGCTTCTTTCGGTGCTTTTACGGAGACATCCTATTCAACACCGCAGAACTTTAAGAATGCATTGGGGCATCTGGCCTATATTCTTGAGGGCATCAAAGAGATTCCGGCATTTACATCCTATACGGTCTGTGTGGAAGCGGATGGACAGATTTATAAAGATTCCTATATTTTCGGTGCAGTCAGCAATGCCAGAAGTGTGGGGGGTATTTTGAAGATCAGTGATTCTCTTGTGGATTTAAATGACGGTGTGTTTGAAGTGATGATGATCAAGATGCCGAAGACATTGATGGATCTCAGTGCAATTGTGACATCGCTGACATCTTTGAATCCGCTGAAGTATGATCCGTCCATGTTTTTGTTCCTGCAGACAAAGGAATTGAAGATTACTTTTGAACAGGAGATGGTGTGGTCCCTGGACGGAGAACGTGTAAGCGGCGGTAAAGAGGCAAGAATTGCCTGCATCAAAGATGCATTCAAAATATTAACCGTATAATGGAGGCCGAATGAAAGATAAAAAGAAATGGATGATGGCTGCCGCAGCGGCAACCGGTGCCCTCATAGGGCGGATATGCTATGAATGCAGACATTTTACGACAGAATATTATGATGTAGCATCAGATAAAATACCGGAAGCTTTTGAAGGCTTCCGTTTTGTTGTGCTGTCGGATCTTCACAACTATGACTTTGATCAGGGCAACAGGCAGCTGCTTGGGGCGATAGAGCGTTTGAAACCGGATGCAGTGATGATTGCCGGCGATATGATAGATGCACATCCGGGAGCGGATATGTCCGCAGCAGTTCGGATGGTCCGTGATCTCTGTGACCGATGGCCGGTTTATTTCGGCAATGGGAATCATGAACAGCGGATTGCCCTGTATCCGGAGACATACGGTGACATGTATGCGCGTTGGTGCAAAGCGATTCGTCATCCGAATCTTCATTTGCTGCGCAATCAGCATACGGTGATCAGGAAAGACGGCGCATACATCAATATTTATGGATTAGAATTGAACAGAACATATTATAAACGTTTCAGAAAAGTGCCGATGAAGAAATGGTATCTTACGGAGCAGCTGGGCATCTGTGACAGAAAAGCATTCAATCTCCTTTTAGCCCACAATCCGCTGTATTTTGATGAATATGCTGATTGGGGGGCTGATCTGGTCCTCTCAGGGCATGTGCATGGCGGTGTTGTGATCTTGCCGTTTTTGGGCGGCGTGATTTCGCCGCAGGTGCGTTTGTTCCCTAAATATTATGCGGGAACTTATTTTCGTGGCAAAAGCGAGATGATTGTGAGCCGTGGACTGCACATGCACAGTTTTCGTATTCGATTGTTCAATATGCCAGAGCTGTCATGTGTCACACTGCATCATTTCTGAAGAAAATGATTGACAGAAATGCCGGAAGATGCCACAATAGATAGACGAAAGGTAACGATTCAGTGAATACTGCCTTCTGGATAGTTACGACGAAAGGTTCAAAAGCAGAATATGATGGAAATGACATTTAAATTAGAGGTTTTTGAAGGTCCTCTGGATTTACTGCTTCACCTCATCGATATCAATAAGATTGATATTTATGATATTCCCATTGCGATGATTACGGATCAATATATGGATTATATTCATCGCATGCAGATTGAAGATATGGATGTGACCAGTGATTTTCTGGTGATGGCGGCGACACTTCTTCGGATCAAGTCCAAGATGCTGCTGCCGGTGGAGAAAGCCGATGCAGAGGAAACAGGTGAGGATCCGAGAATGGAACTGGTGAATCGCCTGTTAGAATACAAAACCTACAAATACATTGCCCAGGAACTGAAGGACAGGGCTTTTCTGGCTGCTCAGACGCTGTATAAACCGACAACGATTCCTGATGATATGGTTTATACAGAACCGCCGGTGGATTTAGATGCGCTGGTGGGGGATATGAATCTTGAGAAGCTTCACAGGATTTTTCAGTCTGTGATGAAGCGACAGTTTGACAAGATCGACCCGATCAGAAGCAAATACGGACGGATTGAGCAGGAGCCGGTGAAATTGTCGGACAAAATGACCAGTATCCGCCGTATCGTGACAGACAGGAAGAAACCGGTCAGCTTCAGGGGCCTTTTGACGTCGCAGTCAACAAAAGAGGAAGTGATTGTGACATTTCTGGCGATACTCGAATTGATGAAGGATGGCTCTGTGACGATCGTGCAGGAGCATCTTTTTGATGATATACTGATTTCGCCGGGGGACAATATGGACAAATCCGAAGAGAATCAGATATCCGATGAAAATGCAACAGGAGTGACAGAGTAGACATGGAAGAAGTTTTAAAGCCGGATGAGGCGGAAGCGGCCATAGAGGCGCTTCTTTTTACGATGGGAGAAGCCATCAGCGCAGAGGCCATCGGTGCTGTTATTGGACATGATAAGGCGACAGTGATCAGGCTTGTACATCATCTGATGGACAGATATCAGAATGAGAAGAGAGGCATCCGTATTATTGAGCTGGATGGCTCTTTTCAGATGTGTACAAGCCCTGAGATGTATGATTATGTGATTAAGCTGACGCATCAGCCGAAGAAGCAGGTATTGACAGATGTCATGCTTGAGACGTTGGCGATCGTGGCTTACAAGCAACCGGTGACAAAGGCGGAAATAGAACAGATTCGAGGCGTCAGCTGCAGCCATGCCATCAATAAGCTGTTGGAGTACGGTCTGATCACAGAGGCCGGAAGGCTGAATGCTCCGGGACGGCCGATTCTTTTGGCAACAACTGAAGAATTTTTAAGAACATTTGGCGTTCAGTCGGTGGAGGGATTGCCGTCCGTTTCACCGGAAGAGATGGAGACACTGAAGACAGAGGCGGAAGAAGAAGTTCAGATGACACTTGATGTATAGAGAGGAACAGTTATGAAGAATTCTAAGAAAAAAACAATGCGTTTTTATTTAACGCTGGCAGGTATCAAAGTATTGATCAAAGTTCTGCAGCTTTGCGGCAGGAATGCCACACATGTACCCGGCCGAAAGGCGATTAATATCTGTCCGGATTTTCTGGATCAGATTGATAAACCGGAGTTTATCATCGGTATTACCGGTACCAACGGCAAGACAACCGTTTCAAATCTGATTGCGGATGTGATGCAGGATAATGGATATGATATTATCGACAATCGTTTCGGCGGCAATATTGATTCAGGTATCGCTTCTTCGCTGATCAAGAATTCTACTATGGGCGGTCATATGAAGAAGAAATATGCTGTTCTTGAAATTGATGAGCGAATGACAACGAAGATATTTCCATATGTGAAACCGGATATTCTTGTATGTACGAATCTTTTCAGAGACTCTTACAAGAGAAATGCCCATTCCGAATTTATTGCAGGTATTTTGAATCAGACGATTCCATCAACATCCAAACTGATTTTAAATGGAGAGGACTTAGTGAGCAATCATCTGGCACCGGACAATGACAGAGTTTATTTCGGTATTGCCTGTGAGGATGAGAAGACAACTTCCACCAACAACATCATCAAAGATGTGGTTGCCTGCCCGAAATGCGGTGCAAAACTGAACTATGAATATATCCGTTATAACCACATCGGACGTGCGTTCTGTCCGAACTGTGATTTTGGTTCACCGGAGATGGATTATGCCGTGGAAGCAATTGATTATGAGAAACGTAAAGTGCATATCCGTACACCGAAGGGCAATATGGAAGTGAAGCTGCTGGGTGATAATATTACAGATATTTACAATACCGTGACAACTGTTGCTGCCTTGGAGGAGTTTGGCCTGTCAGCGGAGGCTATCAGTCGTTCCTTCGAGAAAATGAAGATTGCAGGTACACGTTTTAACTGTGTGGAAGTCAAAGGCAAGAAGCTGATCACAGATGTTGCAAAGGGTCAGAATCCGATTGCAGTATCAAGAGTTTGTGACTTCGTGCGTCATGAACCGGGTCAAAAGGCAGTTGTACTGATTGTGGATGATTTCTATGATCGGCAGGATTCATCAGAGAATATTGCATGGTTTTTTGATACAGATTTTGAATTTTTAAATGATCCCGGCATTGAACAGATCATTGTGGGTGGTTTTCGCTGTCCGGATATGCATCTGAGACTTCTGATGGCCGGCATTCCTGAGGAGAAGATCGTATGCTGCGATAAAGAGCCGGACACAGCAGCGTATGTGGATTTTGATAAAGTTGACAATGTGTATATTCTGCATGATATTTACACAACGCAATATGCTAAGGCTATTCAAAAGAGCTTAAGTGAACAGTTAGAAAAGGAGGGCAGATAATCATGACACGTATTGAAGTTTTATTTCCAGAATTCTGCAGTCTTTTTGCAGATTCCAGTAATATCCGTTACCTCGAAAAATGTCTGCCTGATGCGGAGTTTGTGTTCACGTCTTATATGAATGATCCGTTGTTTGTAAAAGAACAGCCGGATTTGATCTATATGGGAGCCATGACAGAAAGTGCCCAGGAGAAGATCATCAGGAAACTGATGCCTTATAAGGCGCGTATTGCAGAGCTGATCGCAGCAGATGTGCCCATGTTATTTACCAATAATGCAGTCGAGATTTTTGGACAGTATATTGAGAATGAAGACGGTTCAAAGATCGAAGCGCTGGATTTATATCCGATTTATGCCAAAAGGGATATGATGCATCGTTTCAACTGCCTGGTGAGAGGCCATTTTGATGATATTGAGATTGTCGGTTTTAAGACACAGTTTAC
>NZ_JBBMEK010000039.1:0-18390 GCF_040096555.1 Coprococcus intestinihominis
AGAACAACCTGGCATTCTGCTATCAGAAGGGCAGAGGCGTACATAAGGATGTCAAAGAGGCCATTCGACTCTATGGAGAAGCCGCAGCGGGCGGTCATGCCAGTGCACAGTACAATCTGGGTTACTGTTACTGGTACGGCGAGGGCGTGAAGACAGATAAGAGCAGAGCCATTGAGTTATTTAAGCAGTCTGCGGATAACGGCAATGCCAAAGCGGCTCAGATGCTGAAAATACTCAGTCAGCACTTATTTATGAAGTAAGGTGCCTGACAGGGGGATGGATAAATGGACATCATTGTCAGTTTTTTTGAAAGTATCATAGATGGGGTTATTGACTGGATCGTGAACCGATGTGTGAAAGGGTTTAAAAACAGGAGGAAGAACAATGGATCATACAAAAATGCCAATGAATGAAGTGTTGACACCGGATGAAAAACTGGTGGCGGATTTTATAAAGACAAGAACAAAGAAAGTACTGGACGATATCCAGAGGCTTTCAAAAGAGCAGAATGCTGATATATCAGAATGGGCAGAGAGTTTTGCCTATCTGGCAAGAACTTACGGCAGAGATTCCGATGAAACTTTCAAGTGGTTCAAATACTATTTCAGAGAGGGCATGATTCCGGCCAACGTGGCACTGCCACTGGTTGTGCAGGTATATCTTGACAGCAGTGTAGACGGCGGTTTCGTCAATACATTTGCCAAGGCATTCAAACAGGAACCGGAAGATGTCAGAAATCAGAGAATCGAAGACATGAAACAGGAACTGGCTGAATATATTGATAGTGACGGCAATCTGACTGTTTACCGCGGCAGCTTTGAGCGCCCATTTGGCAGAGAAGACGACGCCAGCAGAGTTATTGAGAAAGGATTTGCTTTCAGCCTGGACAGGGAAGTGGCGAAAAACTATGCCATTTGCTGGTTCCCTGAAACAGCGAAGATTTATGAAGTGAAGGCACCGCTTTCAGATGTGGCATGGTACAGTAATTATGATGAGGAAAAGACTGTCATCCTGTTGCCTCAGAATAAGGGCGGACAGTGGACGGTGGCATCTGAGGAAGTTGTTCCGTCATCCGAATACGGTTCGGACTCTGAAAAAGCAGTTGCCGTACAGGCTTATGCTTCTACTTTTAAGAGAAAGTAAAGAAACGGACAGATGATAGAAGCACTGACAGAAAGAAGTGCCGAAAATCGGCAAAGAGCATTCAGAATATGAAGTTTTTGAGAGATATTACGGAGTTTATTTTTCTTGAAGATCTGCCGAAAAAGGCAGATATCATCATCGTACCCGGCAATACATGGCCGCAGCCTGCAAGGAGGGCTGCGGCGCTGTATCAGGCGGGGATGGCACCTTATATTGTGGTGTCCGGCAGATACAGCAAAGGCCGGTCGGCTTTTGAGGGGCCATCCTGTGACAGGGAATGTTATAAGGGTCCTTATGCTGCAGAAGCGGATTTCCTGACAGATGTGCTGATGCAGGCAGGCGTGCCGGGAGAAGCCATTCTTCAGGAAAGAGAAGCCACATTTACTCTTGAAAATGCTGAATATATCAGGAAGATGCTGGAGGAAAAGCACCTTCCGATAAAAAGGGCCATTATCTGCTGCCAGGCTTTTCATGCCAGAAGATGCAGAATGTATTTTGAGTATGTATTTCAGGACAGGGAGATTGAATTCCTGATGTGCCCAGCGGTTACACAGGGCATCAGCCGTGATAACTGGGCGGAAAGCAAAAAGGGGCTGGAGACGGTTCTGGGAGAGCTGAGACGCTGCGGCGAACAGTTTTCCTGGATGTTGCAGTAGATAGCAGGAGGAGAAAGTGGACAATTATATTTTAATGAATGATATGGTGCAGGACCATGAGGCGCGTATGATGCATCTGAAGCGTTATTATCCTTTTTTCAGATTAATGGATACCGGATTGTCCCAGTACAGGGACGGAAGTTACGGACGCCTGGATATGTCATATATTGTCCTTGCCGTCCTGCGTTTTTTTATTGAGGCGAATCATTTTCAGGATCAGCCGGTATGCTATGAGGATTACAGGCAATTCATGGCCGGACTTTTGGTGAGAGATTTTGATTTTACCGAAGAAGAGGCCGATGATGAACTGTATCAATACATTTTTGATAAATTATGCAACGAGGGACGACCATTTGAACTGGATTACTATGACCCGGCCGCCCATCAGCAGAAAACACTGCGAGTGCGTCTGATTGAGAGTGAACTGAAAGATCAGCAGGTACTTTACAGAATTTCATCTGATGCGGTGGCTTTTTATCTTGATACAAAGGAAGTTCGGGAGGAAAGCCATATCAGCGTTGCCCAGCTGCTTCTTGAGAAGATGATAAAAGCGCAGAATTTCAGAGGCGGGCTGGAGGTTATCGGGCGCATCAACATGGAAGTGGGACGCCTGATGGAGGAACGACATGAGATCCAGACACTTTTGAACCGCCATGTGACGGAGGGGCTTGCTGCACTGGAGAATTATCATGATCGTCTGATGAAGTGGTTTAGTGAGGAACAGCGCCTTTTTGCCTCGAATATGGCATTGTCTGCAAGGGCTGTGCAGAAAATGGAGACGGACAGGATCACCGGTGAGGCAGCGGAGGAAGTCTATCAGCTGGATACGGCGCTGAAAAATGCCATGAAGCGTCACGAAGAGCTGATGCATGCTTATATGCAGATGCAGAAGGCCGGAGATGAGGCGCTTGCAAAGGCGAAAAGGACACGTTTTCGTCCTTCCGTGGATTTTATGGATGTGGGACAGCGGATGATTGAGGCGGATGATCCGGAACTCCTGACATATCTGGTGCTGCCGCTTTTTGCACCGAAGATAAAGAAGACATTTCCGATGTCCCGGGTGGACGACCTGCTGCTCTATAAGCCGGAGGAATCGGCGGCAGGTGAACTGGTGGAAAAGGGCCGGGAGCAGATGTATGTTTATGAGGATGAACTTGCAGAGGAGAGAATGAAGGACAATTTCAGTTATCTTCTGAGGGTACTTCTGGACAAGATTAAACAGAAAAAAGAAGTAACGCTGGCACAACTTAATGACCTTTATGCCATGAAATTCCCGGATCAGGTACTGGAAAACAGAGATTACTATGCGTTTCTTGTACACCTGAGCCAGAAAGAACATTATGATCTGGATATGATCAAGGATCATCCGGATACATTTCTTGAGGATACCATGGCGGATTTCCTGAAGGCGAATCCGGGATATGAAGGACTGAAATTCAGGCTGATTTATCTGCCGGATGAAACAATCTCCATTCTGGAGCGGTTTGAAATGAGTAATATTCGATTTGAAAGGACGGAAGAATAATGGATCACAGAAATCTGGACAAAGCAATGGAGATATTTGCATGTCTGATCACAGGGGAGACAGTGGGCAGGGAAAACCACAGAGATCTCTATGAAGCCTACAGCAGTCAGGCGGAGGTTTATGACATTCTGGATGCGGTTTTAAAGAAATCCAATCTTCGTCTTTATGAATATCACAATACACTATATGTGACTGCCGGAGATGAGAACAGGGTTTTCGGCTACACTAACGACGAGCTGAAAAAAGCCATCGGGCTGCGTCTGAACAGAGAATTATTTCTGGCGTACCTCATTATTTATGACGTGATGACGCTGTTTTATGAGACCACCTCCGGGGAGGCAGCACTGACCTATGTGAAGACAGATATGGTCATTGAAAGTACAACAGCTCTGCTTTCCGGTGTGATGGCGAGACTGGAGACGATTGTTCAGAATGATATTGAGGAAAACAGTTTCAGAACATTGGCATTATTGTGGGATGAGCTGCCTCTGATGGCTGAAAATGATGATATTTCCACATTAAAGGCTGCCAGAGGGTCCAAAACAGGTTTTGTCAAGCTGGTCTTCAATTTTCTGATCACGCAGGCGCTTTTTGTGGAATCGGCGGGCAAATATTATATAACGGACAGAATGCGGGCGCTGGTCGAGAACTATTTTGACAGCTGCAAAGGACGGCTGTATGAAGTCATTGAACAGAGCAGGCGGGGCAATATGGAGAACATTGAGAGAAAACGGCAGGGTGATGTGAAGGAACCTGTGCAGGACCGAAACAGCAAGACAGAGGAGGATGAGGAAAATGCCGCATATTAACAGAGTGCGTGTCAATAATGTACGCTATAATTTCGGTACACAGTTTTATGACGATTTTATTATGCGCTTTGACTGTAAAAATGTGCTGTATGACCTGGCCAACGGCGGCGGCAAAAGTGTTCTTTTACTGCTTTTGCTTCAGAATCTGATTCCGAACTGTACGCTGGATGACAAGCAGCCGGTGGAAAAATTATTTCGCGGTGAAGGCGGCAGTACGGTCATCCATTCATTGATCGAATGGAAGCTGGACGATTATCTTGTCAAAGATGATTACAGATATATGTTGACGGGATTCTGCGCCAGAAAGGCAAAAGATGATGAAAATCAAAATGCAGCAGGGGACGCAGCGGCGATTGAATATTTTAACTATGTCATTTTTTACAGACATTACAATGACAATGATATCGTGAATCTTCCGCTCAGCGACGGTAAGGAAAGAATTACATGGCCGGGGCTTAAAAATTACCTCAGAAATCTTTCAAGAAAGGATTACCAACTGCAGGTTCATTTATTTGAGCGCAAAGGTGAATACCAGCGTTTTATCAGCCGGTATGGACTGTATGAGAGCGAGTGGGAAATTATCCGTGGGATCAATAAGACGGAAGGTCATGTGCGGACCTATTTTGAAAGTCATTATCGGACAACCCGCAAGGTGGTGGAGGATCTTCTGATCGAGGAGATTATCCAGAAAGCATTTATGGCGCGGACATCGGAACGGGCTGAAAATGGTGATAATATGTCGTTGATGGCGGATACGTTGTATCAGATCAAAGATCAGTTAGCGGAGCTGACCCGCAAGAAAGCGGAAATTGGCCAGTATGATAGACAGCAGGAAGTTATGTACAGCCTGGGTGAGCGGATCCGGACGCTGGATGTTATGTATGGTGAGAAAATGACACTGCGGATGGACATTGCCAGAGCATGGCAGACTGTACTTGCCAGACAGAAAAACAGGACTGCGGATCTGGCAGCGGCCAGAAGAGAACAGGAGCTGGCAAAGGGGCATATGGAAGACTATGCCAGAAAGCTGGAGACGGTCAAAATCCAGTCCAGCAAGGAACAGCTGGCCTATCTTGAAAAGGAAGCGGCCGACTGCAGCGAAAAGCTTGAGAAATTACAGCTGGAACAGGCTGTCAGCAGGGATGATCTGAACCTCAGAGAGAGTATGAATGATTACCTGGAATATCTGGAAGAACAGCAGAAATATCAGGCCGTGGAGAATATGATCCGTCATAGTACGGATGGGCAGAAGGAGCAGCTGGCACAGCTTCGGGCTTATGCAAAGGCATGGCAGAAACGTTGCCAGAAGCGGATGACTGTTTTGGATGACCGTATTGTACAAGGCCGGAAAGAAATGGAAAATCTTCAGCAAAAGCTGGATGAACTGGCATCATCAGAGCGTGAAGATGACAGAATGCTGGCGGTTCTGGAGCATCAGTCCCAGGAAAACCGTGAAAAGGAGCAAATGTATCTGAAGGATTTTGCAAGGCTGAGGGAAGCATCAGGACTTCTGGTGATTGAGGAAGTCGATAAGGAACTGCTCAGCCAGAAAAAGAAACTGGAAGCAAAGGAAGCTGAACTGATGCAGCTCATGGAGGATGCGAAAGCCGCAGAGGCAGAAAAAAATGAACAGCAGCTTCAGGAAGCCCGGAATACACAGATGTTGGGACATATCAGGACATTGATCCGTGAGGGCAATGAATTTATGGCAGCCTGGCAGCGGGAATATGAGCAGATCGCCAAACTGCTTCAGGTCTATCAGGTGACAGAAGCCGGTTTACTCAAGGAGCATTTGTTTGCACGCTATCGTAAGCTTGCGTGTGATATTGAAGAACGTCAGAGACAGGAAGCTGCACTGAAAGAAAAAATTCATCAGTTGGAAAATGGCGGGCTGATGCGTATACCTGCGGATGTTCAGGATTTTATGGATTATATCCGAACATGCCATGGCATTACCTGTGTTTATGGGGCTCAGTATCTTCAGGAAACAAATGATGCAGAGCGGCGTGCACTGCTTGCACGGATGCCGTTTTTGCCGTACACAGTGATTTTAAAAGATGGTTTTGCAAAAGTAGCGGCGGATGAACTTTTAAAGGAAAAAGATTTCGGGGAGCATGCGATTCCTGTGATCAGTCTTGAAACGGTACTTTCTGAAGAGGAGCCGGTGGAGAAGAGCCGACTGCTTTTTGCCGGAAAAGGCAGCAGTTTCTATCTGGATGAAAATATGCGTCATAAAGTATGCGCACAGAGCCGGGAGCAGCTGACAGAACTTCAGCGGGTGATTGCCCGAATGGAGGATCAGCAGCAGACCTATGAAAAAGATATGGAGTCAGTGAGCAGTTTTCTCCTTGTCTATGATAGCAAAAAGGAAGAAAACAGACAAGCGCTTCGGGAAAACCAGAAGAAAGAGCTGGCGCTTCTGGAGAAACAGAAGTTGATCAAAGACCGGATACAGCAGTTGGATAGGCAGCTGTCCGGGGATGCTGTAAGTATTGAGGAAGCCGGGAAGCAGGCGGAGACGGCAAAAGAGCAGTATGCGGTACTTGAGTCACTGCGGGATGTCAATACAGCATTGATTGAGACAAAGCATCTGATCGAAGAAGTCAGACAGAAATATGGAAAATTGGCGGCAAAAAAGCAGGAGGAAGAACAGACCGCAACTTTGCTGCACACCAAAATGCAGGAACAGTCGGAAGTGTGTGAACATACAGTCAGTGAGAAAGATCTGCTGATAAAAGACTGGGAAGACAACTGGAAGCTTTATGCTGTTGAAACAGACGGACAGCAGTTTTTGGGTGAACAGCCGTCGAAAGGACAGGTGCCGGAAGATTTGACGGATGATGCGCTGCGGGCGGCCTTTTATGGCATTCGTGACGCTTATGAGAAAGAACATATGGATCTGGATGACAAAAAGCAGCTGATGGAAAGCTATGCACGTTCTATGGAGCGTCTGACAAAGAGTATTGCCGATAGAAATCTCCAGATGGCGCGTATGGAAGATCTGCGGGCGGATGGCCAGATTTATCAGACAGCGGCTGAGAATATCAGGCAGATCAGGCAGGACCTTGAGAATATGGCACAGCAGGTCGATAATATGCGGCAGCAGCTGACGGCTATTGAAGCGGACAAGAATCGTCTGTACGGCAGTGTTGCTCAGGCAGTCAATGTGATTGAGGAAAAATACGGTGCCTATAAAGAGGTGGCGTTAAATGATCAGAGTTATGAATCCTACGTGGAGAATATGCGTCAGCTCTATGAAAATACTTCGGCGGAGTATCGTTCGCTTACTGGACGTATTGAGCGTCTGACAAAGGAATTGTATGCGCTGGAGGGAATCAGGCATGATGTGGAACGCTTGATGAAGCTTTGCCATGTACAGGAAAATCTGACAACAGAAACATTGGATGAGCAGATCGGATTGAAGCGCAGATATGAGGAACTTCTGAGGCGTTATGAGCAGATGCAGTCCCAGTATTTTGCAAAAAGAGATGCGTTTGAAAAGGACAAAGCCAAAGCAGTGTCAGAACTGCATCAGTTAGGTGCAGAAGGTCTGGCGGCAGAACTTCGTGAACATCTCAGCCTTCCGGAGAATGCAGAAGCGGCAGGCAGAGTGATGCAGGAAATTGAGGAAACCATTGCCCTGATCCGTATAGAGAAAGAGCGTGTCGGAAAAAACATGGAAGACCTTGTCAGCATCAAGGACAGTTTTGAAAGTCAGTGTCTTCAGATTTGTCAGAACATCCGGATGGAACTGGATAAACTGCCGAAGATGTCTGCGATTGTCATGGATAACGAGCAGATTCAGATGGTCGGCCTTACCATACCTTATGTTAAAGAGAATTTTTACAAAGAGAAAATGTCTGCTTATATTGATGATATTGTTAATCAATCGGATACCCTTGGAACGCAGGAAGAGAAAATGCGCTATATCCGGCAACAGTTGGCCTGGAAGCGGCTGTTTTCGGTGATTGTAACAGATATGAATGCCATTCGGCTGACACTCTACAAGAGAGAGAGAATTGCCAGCCAAAGTCGTTATCTGAAGTATGAAGAGGCGGTGGGTAGTACGGGGCAGTCCCAGGGAATTTATATTCAGTTCCTGATTGCAGTGATCCATTATATTTCAGCTATTCATGCAGGCGCGGCTGCAGGTGAGCATCTCAGGAAAGTCCTGTTTATTGATAATCCATTTGGCGCAGCCAAGGATATTTATATCTGGGAGCCTATTTTTGCCTTATTAAAAACCAATGATGTACAGTTGATTGTTCCGGCAAGAGGTGCAACGCCGGCAATTACAGGTAAATTTGATGTCAATTATGTTTTGGGACAGAAGCTGATGAACCATCGTCAGCAGACGATCGTCGTAGATTATCACTCCAATGTGAAGATTGACGAAATGGAATATGTGAAGATTAATTATGAGCAGGAAGTTTTTGACTTTGTTTAGGACGTTAGTTGTCAAGTGTTTACTTGTGTGTTAAAATGCCCTTAGCGGAGCCGACGGCTTTGCAGTGAGGAGATGAATAAATTGGAGAATAATAAGATAAATGAAGGCGCGCTGACCAAGCAGATCAAGACCCTTGTGATGCAGGAGCGTTATGAAGAAGCCATGAAGGTTCTGGATGAGATTGAAGTCAGCAAGATCCGCAATATCTCTATCCTTTGCCTGGTCGGTGAAGTTTATATGGGCCTGAAGCGTTATGATGAAGCAGAACAGATTCTTCTGCGTGTTTATGAGAAGAATCCGAATACAAGACGAATCCTTGATCTGCTGACAACGTTGTATATTGATAAAGGTGAGTATTCTGAGGCAGAATATTATTATAAAGAGTTCATTGGTGTGGCATCCAGAGATCTGCATCGCTACATTCTGAGATACAGATTGGATAAGGGCAAAGGGGAACGTCTTTCTGTTTTGATCGATACCCTTGAGAAGTTAAAGGATTATGAATACATAGAGGAGTGGGCTTATGAGCTGGCGACTTTATATGAGGCCAGCGGTGAGACGAAAAAATGCATTCATGAATGTGATGAGATCGTGCTGTGGTTTGGCCATGGAGAATATGTGGACAAGGCCATTGCGCTGAAATGTAAATTGACAGGTGAGCCGCTGCCGGAGATTTCAACGGTTGAACAGCATCGCGTTGAGGAAGAACAGCGTGCGGCCCATGAGAAGCAGATGACAGAATCTATAGGTGCAGAGATGGGCATTGAGGGTTTTGCCGGTGCGGATTATGAGGGAAGCATTGATCTTGATCTCATTCAGCGGGCAATGGATGGGGCAGCGCCTGAAGCGGCAGATGAACCGATTGTCGAAACAGCTGTGACAGAGGACATACTTCGGGATGAAGTGATTGTGGAAGAGCCGATATTAGAAGAAAATGAAGAGTCGGCGGGAAGCGCTGAAGGTGAAGAGACGCAGGATGCGGCAATGGCCGTTGATGTGGGAAATACAGACAGTGAAACGGTGAATGCAGATGGAAATACGGCAGATGATGACGGGCATGCGGAGTCTGCTTATGAAGACAGTGAGGCAGAACAGCCGGATGAAGAAAATGAGAAGTCTCATATTGCCCATCTGTTCAGCTCATTGATGTTTGGCAGGAAAGAGAAAGAGAAAGAGAAGCATTTTGACTGGTCTACTCTGAAATTGGCCAAAGAAAAAGGGGAAAAGCCTGACGAGATCGAACTGGCTGCTGCAGCGATCACTGCCGCCCAGAGCCAGGAGAGTCAGGCAGGCGAGAAGGATGAAGATATTTTCCTTCATGAGGAAATGCCTGTTGAGGAAATGTCAGAGAATACGGTGGCAGAGGATGCACCGGAGAAAGAAGTGCCGGAATCAGAAGAAGCCGAAGATGCAGCGATTTCTACAGAGGGACTCAGCGAGGAGGATGCAGATTTCTTCGGCAAACTGATGGGTGAAGATCTTGTTGCGGATTACACACGCAGCCAGGACAGTGAAGAGGAGATCATTGTGGATGATGATGGTGAGTCAGAGGATACGGTTATTATCGATGATGATGATGATTCAGAGAATGAAGCACCAGAAGCTGCAGCTGCGGAAGATGAAATTATCATAGACGGTGATGATGAGAAGGATGAAGTCATTTCGGAGACAAAAGAGGATACATTGGATGATCTGTTTGGCATCGCCGGTGAAGTCCATGAAGATGAGCTGATAGATGATGATGACGAAGATGAAGATGATGACGAAGATGAAGTGATCTCGGAGGATGACAGCAGCAGTCAGAATGATTCGGCGGACGAAGAAGAGGATGAAGATGACGAGGAGGATGAGATCTCGGATGATATTCATGCCTCTGATACAGTTCTGGATATTTTCGGCACGGTGACAGGTGTAGAGAGTATTAAGAGTCAGTTGGCGAAGACATTCACCAAGTTTGAAGATCCGGCACTTGACAATATGGACTTGCTGGCACCGTATGATATTAACTTTGTTGTAACCGGTTATGATATGAGCGTCAAGTCCCAGATCGCCATTGGTATTGCAAAGGCCTTGAATACATATGGCATCTGTGATAAGAACAAGCTTGTCCGAGCAACGGCACAGGATCTGAATGGCCGGGACTTTTCTATGATCTTTGAGAAACTGAAAGGCGGCT
This sequence comes from Coprococcus intestinihominis, assembly GCF_040096555.1. NCBI lineage: Bacteria > Bacillati > Bacillota > Clostridia > Lachnospirales > Lachnospiraceae > Coprococcus > Coprococcus intestinihominis. Next base: position 10,757 of record NZ_JBBMEK010000039.1, read on the forward strand.
GCCTGATCATTGATGGAGCAGATATGCTGGATGATAAGGCTGCGGGCATTATTGTTGATTTTGTTCAGCAGGACAATCAGGACGTAGCCATTGTTCTGGAAGGCGAAGAGGATAAGATCAAGGAATTATTCAGAAAATATCCGGTTCTTCACAGCAAGTTCCTGAATATCATTCATATTGGCAAGTACAATGAGAATGAACTTGTTCAGCTGGCAGAGGGATACGCCAAGAAGAAAGGCTATGAGATCTCAGGACCGGGAGCAGCTTCGCTGAAGACATTGCTGCGTGAACGTATGCAGGATGGCTATTCGGTTGATTATGAAGATATCATGGCCATTATCGAGGAAGCGATTGCCAGCCTTGAAAAGCGCAACATGAAGAATCTTTTCATGACTGTTCTTGATAATAAATACGAAGAAGCAGCCATGTTCATGCTTCAGCCGGAGGACTTTAAGAACATCAACATACCGGACTAAAGCAGGCTATAATGGGAATATTGGTATACTGTCTATAAATGCTATAAAAACTGCATTGTACCGGGATATAAAATAAACGCAGTATGGTCAGTAAAATTCAAAAAGGGATTCTGAACGGTAGAATCCCTTTTCGGATAATTGAAGTCCGTACTGCACTTATTTGGGGTACTGCAGCTTTTGAACCTAAAAAAAATTGGTCCGACAAAAAAATAACTGAGTTGTCACAAATATTCGAACATCCGATTGCGTGCAAGCAATAAAAAATATTTCGCATGGTAATTAATATAAGTACAAACTATTGTATACTATGTGCAATTTTGACTGATTTTGAATTTATTATGAAAAGCCAACTGTGCCTTTTTCACAAAATAATTCGACGAATTTCAATAAAATAGCGGAATTAATGAATTTTAGGAATAAAAAACTTACTTTTTGGAACGTTGAAAAGTTGGTCAAAATCTTGACAAAACATTCTAAAACGTGTAGGATGTATGTAGTGGCGTTTCTGAGAGATTCATTACATATTTAATCTGGTATGAATATGTGTGATTAAGAAGCTTACTGAAATAAGGAGGTATTTATTTTGAGAATCTTAGTATGTGTAAAACAGGTACCTGATACTGCAGAGATTAAGATCGATCCAGTAACGAATACACTGATTCGTGCAGGTGTACCAAGTATTGTCAATCCATTTGATGCATGCGCACTTGAAGTTGCAGCAAGAATCAAAGACGCAGATCCAAGCACAGAGATTACATTATTATCCATGGGTCCAGATCAGGCAAAGGATGCATTAAGAGAGTGTCTCGCAGTTGGCGGTGACAAAGCATATCTTTGCAGCGACAGAAAATTCGGCGGTTCTGATACACTGGCTACAAGCTACATCTTAGCTTCAGCTATCCAGTCTATCGAAGAGAAAGAAGGCAAATTTGACCTCATCCTTGCTGGTAAACAGGCTATCGATGGTGATACAGGTCAGGTTGGTCCTGAAATTGCAGCACATATGGGTCTTGCACAGGTTACATATGCAGCAGAAGTTTCTGTAGAAGGCGATGATATCATCGTTAAGAGAGAAAGCGACAAAGGTTACGATATGATTTCTGTTCAGAAACCAGCAATCGTAACAGTTGTTAAGACTGAATTTGACCCAAGATATCCTACAATCAAGAGTAAGATGGCAGCCCGCAAGAAAGAAATCACAGTTATCACATCAGAAGATATTCCGAATATCGATCTGACACGTTGTGGCCTTAAGGGTTCTCCTACAAAGGTTAGAAAGACATTTACACCAGTGAAGAATAAGAACTGTGTAATGGTTAATGAAGGCGAAGTTGAAGTATCAGCAGTTAAGCTTGTTGATCTGCTTGTAGACGCCAAAGTACTGTAAGGAGGATATGGGCATGAGTTTTGAAGAATATAAGAATCTTTGGGTATTTGTAGAGACAGAAGAGAATGAAGTAAAGCCAGTTGGCTACGAACTTCTTAATCCAGGCCGTGAACTTGCAGATAAGATGGGCGCTAAGCTTGTTGCAGTTGTTATCGGCGGTAAGGTTGAAGATATCGCTAAGAAAGCAATCGAATACGGTGCTGACGAAGCTATTCTCGTTGAAGGCGACGAATACTTTAACTATACAACAGATGCATACAGCATCGCTATGAAGACACTTGTTGACAAGCATAAACCATCAGCAATCCTGATTGGTGCTACCAACAACGGCCGTGACCTTGGTCCTAAGATGGCTTGTGATCTGAATACAGGTCTTACAGCTGACTGTACAGGTCTTGACTATGATGCAGAAGCTGGCAACATGGTTTGGACACGTCCGGCATTCGGTGGTAACCTGATGGCTATGATTCTTTGCCCAGACAACCGTCCGCAGCTTGGTACAGTTCGTCCAGGTGTATTCAAGAAACCTGAACTGGTTGAAGGCAGAGAGGGTACAATCACTCGTGAAGATATCCATGTAGCTGCTGATCAGATCAGAACAAAACTGATCGAGAGAATCGAAGAAGTTGCTGAAGCTGTTAACCTTGAAGAAGCTGAAATCATCGTTTCCGGTGGTCGTGGTGTAGGTTCAGAAGAAGGCTTTGGTGTTATCCGTGAGTTAGCAGATGTACTTGGGGCAACAGTAGGTGCTTCCCGTGCAGCTGTTGATGAAGGTTGGATTCCACGTGCACATCAGGTAGGCCAGACAGGTAAGACTGTAGGTCCTAAGCTGTACATCGCTTGTGGTATTTCCGGTGCTATCCAGCATGCTGCTGGTATCTCTGGTTCTGATTGCATCGTAGCAATCAACAAAGACCCAGACGCACCTATCTTTGATGTTGCTGATTATGGTATCGTTGGTGACCTGTTCACTATCATCCCTATCATGATCGATCAGATCAAGAAAGTAAACGCATAATTTCATACCAGATGTATTATGTTTGCCCCGCGGCCAAAGCCGCAGGGCTTTTTGTATGCCGCGGGGGAAAATTTCGAATATCGCCATGGTTAAGCGCTGGCAAAGAAAATAAATGAAAATGAGTTACGTTACTGTTAATGATAAGTTATTATCAACTAACTTAAAATAACTGAGAAAATTTTATTGCTAAATCCTATTAAGAGAATTTATCATTTAAGCCGCATGTTTAGCGGCTTTTTTAATTGACAGCTTTTTTCTTACGCGATAAATACTAATCGTTAGCAGGACCTAACTGAATGAAAGGATATTATGATGAAGAAAATAATAAGAACTATTATGATATCTGCGACAATTGCTATTTTGACAGCCTGTTCCGGGAGAAATGATTCAATGGAAACTGAGGTCTCTTCTGAGGTGAGTTCTGAAAACGTTGTCACATCTTCGGAACTGACTTCAGAAAATGCTTCTGATGATGCAGAGGCGGTCAGAGATGTTTTTGCCATGGATACCTATATGACAGTGAAGGCTTACGGTTCTAACGGTGATGCGGCTGTTGATGCAGCGGTGGATGAGATTAACCGACTGGATGCGCTGTTGTCCACAGGTAAGAAAGACAGCGAGATTGGGCAGATTAATGCGAATAATGGCGGACAGTTATCAGAAGATGGTGCGGTACTGATGGAACGTTCTCTGGAACTTTATAAAAGCACCAATGGCGCATTTGATGTGGCGATTTACCCGGTGATGAAGGCCTGGGGATTTACTGACGGCAATTATCAGGTGCCGGATGCAGACACATTGAAGGCAACGCTGGAACTGGTGGATCCTTCTTTGATTGATTATGACAAGGAGACTTCAACCGTCAGCTTCAAAAAGGATGGTGTCCAGATTGATCTCGGTGGTATTGCCAAGGGCTATACATCCTCCAGGATTATGGATATTTACAAGGAGAAGGGTGTGACAAGCGGCCTGGTGAATCTGGGAGGAAATGCCCAGGTATTTGGTACAAAACCAGATGACAGCTTGTGGCGTGTAGCGGTTCAGAGCCCCGATTCAGAAGATGAATATCTGGGGGTTCTTGAGACGAAGGATAAGGCCATTATTACATCCGGCGGTTATGAGCGCTATTTTGAAAAAGACGGTGTGACATATCATCACATTATCGACCCGTCAACAGGATATCCGGCGGATAACGGCTTAATTTCCGTAACCATTGTCAGTGCGGACGGTACATTGGCAGATGGTCTTTCTACATCTTTGTTTGTTATGGGAAAGGACAAAGCCACTGATTACTGGAAAGCGCACAGTGATGAATTTGATATGATTCTCCTGACAGATGATGAAAAGCTTTATGTCTCAGAGGGGATAAAAGACAGCTTTACATCAGACAGAGAATTTGAAATTGTAGAAAAGTAGAAGAGGATGACGCAGGATGAAGTTTTGGAAAAGATTTGGCGGCTATATGCCGATTCTTGCGACAATTGTTGTCGTGGGATGCGTCGGTACGGCGCTGAAAGGCTATGCAGCGCCGGTTTATGAGGTAGAGCAGCCGGAAAACATTCAGAGTACCGAAGCAGATGCAAAAGAGAAAAAGCAGGAAACAGAAGAAACTGAGCAGGCCAAGAAGGGAAACTTCGATTTGGCAGATGGTTTTTACAAGGGCAGCGGCACCGGTTTTGCGGGTACAGTTTCTGTTTCTGTAGAAATTAAAGACAAGAGTATTATTGCAATCAATATTCTCAGCACCCAGGATGATGAGGCTTTCTTTAACAGAGCCAAGGGTGTCATTGACAAAATTATTGCCGGACAGACACTGGATGTGGACGTGGTGTCCGGAGCAACCTACAGCTCCAACGGTATCATCAGTGCTGTAAAGAATGCCCTGACCGGAGAGCAGGATACAAGCACACCGGCTACGACGGCAAGCAGCAGTAGTCAGAGTTCACCATCCATTGAAACGGTGGATGATTCCAATCAGACATGGCGAGACGGCATCTACTACGGCAGCGGTACCGGATTTAATGGCGAAGTACAGGTTGAGGTGGTGATTGCTGATGGGAAAATCAGCAATATCAGCGTGGTCAGCCATAATGATGACAGTAGTTTTATGAGTCAGGCCCAAGGATTGATTCCGAATATCATCAGTTTCCAGAGTACCAATGTGGATGCGGTTTCAGGTGCTACTTACAGTTCCAGAGGTATTATTGATGCGGTGCGTGCGGCACTGAGACAGGCAGTAGTTAATGGTTCTTCAAATGATGCCGATGACAGCAATGATGACAATAACAATAATGACAATAACAACAGCAACAATAATTCGACAATTGTCGAAGGAAAAGTACCTTACGAAGAGGGTATCTATTATGGCACAGGTGAAGGATATGCCGGGGATATTCAGCTGGCAGTTGTGATCCAGGATAAGACCATCAAAGCCATACTGGTGACAGAATGTGAAGATGATGCTGCTTTCTTTAACAGAGCCAAGAGTATCATTAACGAAGTTCTGAAAAACCAGTCAACAGATTTGTCAGGTATTGACACTGTGTCTGGAGCAACGTACAGCTCCAACGGTATTGTCGAAGCCCTGAGGGAAGCTTTCAAAGCAGCTGAAAACGGTAACAGCGGCAAGCCGGCTGAATCGGAAACGGAGACAGAAACTGAGACTGAAACGGAAAGCGAAACAGAGACAGAAGGCGAAACAGATACTGAAAATAGCGACAGCGTTTATATTGATGGTGCCTATACCGTCTCTGTTGTGTGTGAACCTGATGAGGATCAGGATTTTGAAGCTTACAATCTGTCAATGACCGTTCATATCAAAGATGACAAAATTACAGCAGTCACAGACATTGTCGGTGATGGCGATCAATCCAATGAAAGCTATATCAAACGTGCAGCAGAAGGTACTTCAAAACTGCCGGGGGTTGTAACGCAGATTACAGAAAAAGGCGGCCTTGATGCCATTGATACGGTGACAAGAGCAACCTGTTCATCCAATACCATTATCGAGGGATGCCAGAAGGCATTAGAGGCTGCAAAGCGGACACCGGAAGAAACAGATGAGACAGAACCGGGAGAAAGCGAGACAGAGAAACCGGCAAACAGAATCTATGCAGACGGCGCTTATACAGTATCTGTCATCTGTGAGCCGGATGCAGATGGAGATTTTGAAGCTTACGACTTGACGATGACGGTTCAAATTGAAAATGACCGGATTACAGATATTTCAGGCATCAGCGGCAATGGTGACAGCGACAATGACAGCTATATAAAAAAAGCGGCCCAGGGTACTTCAAAGTATGTGGGTGTGGTGACACAGATTACAGAAAAGGGTATGCCGGAAGGCATTGATGCAGTTGCAAGAGCAACCTGTTCCTCCAATGCGATTATCGGAGGCTGACAGAAAGCACTGGATGAAGCAAAAAAACTGGCAGAGAAAGGTAAATAGAGATGAAGACATTTTCGGTTCGAGCGGTGAATCTGGTACTTATCGTTGCATTGTTAATCGGCTATAACACTGTATTGACACTGCGGGATAAGGATGATCAGATTGCGAAACTGACAGCAGACCTGGAAAGTGCCAAATTATATAAGCAGTCTGTCATGCAGTCCAAAGAGGATGCGGCAGGCGGCAGTTATGAAGATGACATCTGGAAAGGCGAGGCACAGGGATTTGGCGGAGTCATTCAGGTGGAAGTCACTGTTGAGGGCGGTTCCATTACAGATATCAGTATTGTATCAGCAGAAAAGGAGGATGGCGCTTATCTTTCCATGGCGGAGGATATTATCCCGACAATCATTGATGCACAGAGCGCAGATGTAGATACGATCAGCGGAGCAACATTCAGTTCCACCGGGATTAAAAATGCAGTTGCGCAGGCATTGAAAGAGGCGGTAAAATAAATGAGCAAAATCGATATACATCATCTTACAAAAAAGCAGCGCAAGCAGATGCACGGCTGGCTTCGGGCAATCATACAACTTTTATATTTCCTGTTTCTGCCCTCAGCTTATACAGCCGCTTTTGCAGGCGTCAAATATATTTTCACACAGTTGGGTGCAGGAGAAAAAATCGGTCTGACCTCTTTTGTGTCGGTACTGATTGTTCTGTGTCTGTATACCATTGTATTCGGGCGTTTCTTCTGTGGATTTGCCTGTGCATTCGGAAGTTTTGGGGATGCAGTTCACTTTGTCTATGTGTGGATTTGCAAAAAAATCAAGAAAAAGCCGGTGAAACTGCCGGAAACAGTGACTTCAAAACTCTCAATGGTGAAATACGTTGTGCTGGCTGTGATTGTACTCCTTTGCTTCAAAGGTGTGTACAGTCAGACACAGGGGTACAGTCCATGGGATGTTTTCTCTATGCTGCATGCCTTTAACTTTAAGTTAGGCGGCTATCTGCTGGGAATTGTCCTGCTGGTACTGATTATGGTGGGCATGGCCCTTCAGGAAAGATTTTTCTGCCGATTCCTGTGTCCGATGGGTGCAGTATTCTCATTACTGCCGATGCTGCCGTTCTTCACCCTTAAGAGAGAACGGGAACAGTGTATCAAAGGCTGCAGTGCCTGTACAAAACAATGTCCGTCAGACATCGGTCTGCCGGAGGCCGGTTCGCTGGATGTCAGCGGTGACTGTTTCCAGTGCCAGAAATGTATTGACACCTGTCCACGGATGAATATCCATTGTGGACTGCCGGGTATCAAAGGAATGAAGTGATATTGACTTTAATCAGGGCATTGATTTTACTTGGCCT
>NZ_JBBMEK010000040.1:0-18384 GCF_040096555.1 Coprococcus intestinihominis
TACTGAATGTGCATTATGATCCATTTTGTCCATATAATCAGTCCTTTCTATCCTTTCGACTGATTATAGTATACCACACTTCGCACTGCAGAACAAGCGTTCTATTTTCTTTTTTTCTGCAATTTATCTCCCACCTGTAGAGGAAGGAGAATTCTTGCTAACTTTTGTTAAACCAAAAAGTGTACTTCCAAAAGAAAGAAAAGAACGCTTTCTTTCATAATAAAAGTACACTTTTGTTCGAATCATTCTATTCAAATCAAATGCAGGTCAAATTTGCTGCAGCACTACCGGATATGGCAGGCCACAAAATGCCCCGGCGTCCGCTCAACCAGCGGTGGTTCCATCTGACTGCACTCCGGTTTAGCGTACGGACATCTTGTATGGAAACGACAACCGCCCGGAACATCCATCGGGCTCGGCAGATCACCTTTGATGATCTTGCGCTTTGAGCTTCTCGCAAGTTCCGGATCCGCCACAGGAATGGCCGACAGAAGCGCCTCTGTATACGGATGCATCGGATGATCATATAATTCATCACTCTCTGCGATCTCCACGATCTTGCCCAGATACATGACGCCGATACGTGTTGAAATATGTCGAACCATCGACAGATCATGGGCCACAAACAGATACGTCAGTCCCAGTTCCTCCTGAAGATCTTCCAACATATTGACAACCTGTGCCTGAATGGACACATCCAGCGCTGAAATCGGTTCATCACAGAGCAAAAACTCCGGTTTCACTGCCAAAGCGCGGGCAATACCGATTCTCTGACGCTGACCGCCGGAAAATTCATAGGCATATTTATACATATCATCCGCTTTCATACCAACCTTCTTCAGCAGCTCTACGATCTGTTCATCAATATCGCTTTTTGATGCGTTGGTATAAAGGGACATCGGTTCACGGATAATCTCCTCCACATTGTGATGCGGATCCAGAGCTGAATACGGATCCTGGAAAATAATCTGCATACGCTTATGATAAGGCTGCAGTTTGGCGCCTTCAAGCTTTGTGATATCTTCGCCGTCAAAAATAATCTGTCCGCCTGTCGGCTCATACATACGGATCAGTGTTCTGCCCAGCGTCGATTTACCGCAGCCGGACTCGCCCACAAGACCGAATGTCTCACCTTTTCTGATCTGGAATGTAATACCGTCTACCGCCTTGACTGCCTGCTTCTTACGGCCAAAGAAATCCTTGATCGGGAAATGCTTCTGCAGGTCTTTTGTCTCCAACAGGATCTGATTATTCTGTTCTGCCATCGGCTTTTCCCTCCTTATCCATTGCATTTAATTCTTCTTCCGTAAATACGCACATGGCACGCTGTGTCCTGGTATACTGACGATACGCCGGTATCTCGGATTCGCACTTCTCACAAGCGTACTTACAGCGTTCCGCAAACGGACATCCCGCAGGCGGATTCGTCAATGAAGGGGCCATACCCGGAATAGCTTCCAACCGTTCCTTCACCCCTGTTGTCGGCTGCGGAATCGCATGCAGCAATGCTCTCGTATACGGATGCTTCGGTGCATAGAAAATTTCGTCCGTCAATCCTTCTTCCATGATTAAGCCGCCGTACATAACGGAAATACGGTTGCTGAGGCTGGCCACCACACCCAGGTCATGGGTAATGAGCACAACGCTCATCTTTTCTTCGTCTCTTAACTGTTTTAATAATTCAAGAATCTGTGCCTGAATGGTCACATCCAGCGCCGTTGTCGGCTCATCCATAAAATTGGGTAACTCTCCTTTATCCCTTGTAAACACTGGCTTTAACGGGAAACACATCCGTGTATTGTGTTCCTTTTTGTGAGAAGTCTGACCCTTTCTCATGGATTCGTGTTTTATTCCAACCACAACAACCGGGAGTATTTTCCCGGCTGTTGCAGATTATTTTCTTAATTTTAATTACAGATTTTTTAGTAGATTCAAATCTTTTTTATTCAATGCTTTTTGTAATCTGACGTTCTCTTTTTCCAGTTGTTCTTTTTCTCGTTTTAATTCCCTGACCTGTTGCTCCAGCAGTTCGATTCGGTTTTTCATCACAATGTCCCCGATATATCTTTTTGGATCAATCATTCCGGCCTGCTGCTCTAATGCCCGATCCATTTCTTTTCTGACGGTTTCGTTCTTGTAAAAGAATCCTCTGGATAATCCTGTCCGCTTTACTAACTTTGGTACACTCACCTTTTCTCTGTCTGTGAGCATTTGTCGGATTTCTGTCACTGCGCGGTTTATCTTTTCCTCACTCGTTTTCCGGTTACAAGCTATCATCGTGTCGTATTTGTTCATACTCTTCCTCCCATCCGTCCAGACATTCCAGGACCATCTGTGATAACCTATTTCTTGCTTTTCTGGTATCATTCGCCAGTATCTGGTTACTCATTTTTCTGTAATATTTTACGTTCTTTAGGCTTTTGTGTCCGAGCAGCCTTGCTATCGTCCAGTCATCCAGATGCATTTCTACAAGCTTTACTCCGTAGACATGCCGGTACATGTGCGTGCCGAATGTAAAATAATTTTCATTATCGTCCCTGAGATTTTCCCGATAAATTGCTGTTGTAATTCTCCCTTGGATCAGTGAGTAGGTCATCGGTTTTGTATGGTCATTTTCATTTGTAAAAATATATTTGCATTTTCCATACCTTTCTTCCGTATAACGGATGGCTTCTCTGATCAAAGCTGCCAGTTCCTGACTGATCGGTTTTTCATAGTAATGTGTTTTCATCTGGTAGATTCTGATCAATATCTCACCGTTTTGTTCCATCAGGCAGTCAGTCCGCAATGTCAGTGTATCTGAGATTCTTGTTCCCAGCATCTGATGAATCGTCATGACTCTGGCTGTCTGTATATCTACTTTTGCAAGGAATTCATTAAAACGCTTTAATTCTGCATCTGAGTAGACTTTAAATTCTGATCTGATATTGGGTGGGATGTCCCTGTTCAATATCAGATCTTTCACCTGTGGATACTGGTAAATATCTGCTACCATATTAAGGATTGATCTGAGTCTTGTTATTTCCGCCCGGTACTTCTTCGTCCCGGTATCTTCTGTTTTCATATATACCAGATATTCTTCTATGATCGTTCTGTCCAGATCAGCGCAGGATTGTATATTTTTCTTATGCTCATTCAGATATCTGGAAAATCTCCGGATGGCTGTCAGTTCCTTTTTTACAGTCTCCAGACTTTCTATTCTCAGTTGAAAATATACTGCTTTTTTAATTTCTTCCTTCAACTCTGGCTGACTGATTCCTGTAAAAGATATCGTTTTCCTTGGACGTATCAAATCCTGCTTCACCTGTATGTCAAGTTTTTTAATTTTCCAGACATCTTTTGTTATTTCGTTTACATCCACATCTCTTAAGTCGGTTAAATAATCAATCAGGCATTCTATATACCCCAGTGTTCTGGCACGTTGCGTTCCTCTTCCGCCACACTTATTTTTAAATGGTGCTGTTAGGGGCAATCCTTGCTGCAGGAGCCAGATTTTCATCTGCTGCATCCATTTTTCTTTACCCCAGTCCAGAAAACTCTCCGGCCGGTTATTTTTTTCTTTCAACATCCTGCATAAATGATGGTAAAATCTTCGTTCTGTATAAAATTTTTCTGCTACGAGGTTTTTACCTCTGTATTGCAGGAACTCCCACATTTCTTCCTGCATCTGCTTTGTCGGAAGAAGTTCCAGATCATAATTGGGGTTTGTTCCCATACGTTCTTTGCTGAGATCACTTGCTTTCTGATAAGAATCCAGTTCCTTGATATAAAATCTATTTTCCACGCTTGCACCTCTTTATTCCGGAAGCAAGACTACTTCCTTCTTTTGCGAAAAGTTCCTGATTTGCTTTGGAAATTCTCTTCGGCATATAGTCCACATATTGCTGTGTCATTTCTTCATAATCATGTCCCAGATAATCTCTGACACTTTGAAGCGGCACTCCATCTTCATAAAACATAGTTGCTATCGTATGCCTGAAATCATGGGATTTGAAATTATATTCCTGAAACAGCTCATGATTTTCATTAAATATTTTCTTCATACTCCATCGAAAACTGGAGTAATGATATGCTTTTCCCTTTTGATTCTGGAAAATATAATCCTCAGCACCAATTCCGTATTTTTTTATATATACTTTCATGATTTTATATAGAATTTCCGGGATGGGGATTCGCTTATATGTCCGCATTTTTATTTGATATACCTGTATCCAGGCGTCTCTCCCCTGCCAGTAATAAGCATTCCCTTTCAGGCAGCATACTTCACTGATTCTCAGTCCTAACAGCATAGAGTGCAGTAAAATCAATCTCGGCTTTTCCGGAAAATCTTTTAAATGTTTTAAAATACTTTCATAGGTTTCCTGTTCTACACTCCGGTCATTATGATGCAGGATTTCCTTTTTCAGATAATACTGGTAATTAAAAGGAACTTCTTTTATGATATTTTTCGTCTGCAGATATTCATAAAACTGATAGATTGCTATGATAATATCATTGAAATAGCTTGCTACCTTGTAGTCAATTATTTGAAAATATTTCTTTATTTCATTTTCTGACACTTGTTTCAAGTTGATTTCCGTTGTTTCTTCCAGCCAGACAACAAATTTTTGAATTCGATAAAATTCAGTATGTATTACACTTAATGCTAAGTGTGTGACTCCCAAACAGTATTTTATATATTCTTGAACAAGTTCTCTGTTATCTGTCCTTTCTATGCTCATAAAAGAAATCGTTTTTACAGGATTAGACGGATTCACCCGGTATTCTTCCAGATACAGTCTTTCCATAAACCAGACCGTGGAATCCCATGCAATATTTTTTGCATGGCAGAAAATATATTCCTGACACGCTCTAAGCTCCTGTTTTGCGCATTTCTTTTTATAATCCGTGTCCCCATAGTTTTCAATTTTGTCGAACTGCTTCTGTGTAAGATATCTGAGATCTTCAATCTGTTCCTGCATGCAAAATTCATATACACTTTTCAATCCGTTTAGATGTCTGGTGCATTCTTTCATAGTTATTTTCTGTTGCACGATATCTTCCAGAACCGTTAAAATCTGCTGTTTGCATATATCTGAACCTTTTACCCTGAAATCCCAGACCAGCTTACTAATATCTGTCGTATATTCATATCGTTTTGCAATCGCCGGATTGGGATGATACCGCAGGAACAGAATGTCATGGAGCAGCTCCGGATGATTCTGGGCATTCCACTTTCCTTTTAAGGTCTGCGCATTTTCTATGATCAGCCGCAACTTTACACGATCTATTCCGAGCAGATAATTACGCACCGTCGAATCCACATAATATTCTCTCAGATATTTTTGATATCCGGCTCTCACCTGATAATTGATCTCTGACAAGTGCCAGATCTCATTCTGAATCAAATATGTTTCCAGACTGCCTTTTCCACATTTTTGTTCATAATATTCATCTAATTCCCGTTTCAGTCCTTCAATCAGTTGTTCCCGCTCTGCATTGGATAGGTTCTGCTCTTCCGGCACAAAGGCATACAATCTTGCCGGCATTTATTTTCACCTCCTGCTTTCCAAAAATTGATTGACATTATAAAGATTGGAATATCGACGGTAAAATTCCTGACTTGCTGTCCTTAGCTTGTCATCTAAAACATTCAGATACCGTATGGTTGTGTCCAGATGTTTATGGCCTAATGCCTGACTGATCATTTCCAGTGGCCAGTCCGATTCCCATCTGGTATTTGCATAATATCTCCGAAGCATGTGTGGGGTGATCTTGATTCCGGTCTTTTTCTCCATCCTCTCAAACATATCGTAAACACTGTCTACCTTCATTGGTTTTCCTGTCGTATCCCCTTTGATGTTGATAAACAGATATTCCTGTTTTTGCAGGATGTCCCAGTATTCTCCGATGTAATAAAGCAGGAATTCAAAGGTGTCATTGCTGAGACGTCCTCTTCTTTCTTCTGCATTTTTTGCCCTTGCATCATTCTCGTTGTCCTCTCGGAAATTCACCCTGATTTCATGGGTTTCGTAGTCGATATCTTTTGTATAATCGATTCCTAAAATTTCACCGATACGAAATCCGAGTTCTGATGTCAGCAGAATCAATACCTGATCCCGGCAGTTTGTGCAGGCTTCCAGAATCGTAATGATTTCATTCTTTTCGGCTGCCCTCACATCCCGTTCCTCTTCTTTCAGATACCCTTTAAAAGAGCGGGAACGCAGCGTTCTTCTGACTCCGATAGCATTTGCTCTTGTAATAGGCTGGTTATAAGAAAGAACGGATAAATAAGAACCGTTATTTCTGACCGCTTCTAAAAAACAATAAAACCTGAACACTTCTTTTAAGTAAGCGTTACAGGTTTTATTCTGTGGTCCATTTTCTAAATTGTCAGTATGTTTTCCGGCTTTCAGCCATTTTAGATATTCTGCGAAATAATCATATTGTGTTTCGTAATCCATCTCATAGATATCTTCTGCTTTCTTTTCGTTTTCCAGCAGATATTCCCAATAATAGGCAAGGGCAAATGCATTTCTCCGTATTGTGTTCGGAGAACGATTCGCCCTGACCTGATGCATTAGATATTTGCTTGGGAGCAACACGATTTCCAACGATTCCATATCCCGGATAAAGAAATATTTTACCGAGCCTTCCCTCTGTGTTTCCACTTTGTATCGTTTCATGCTGCTCACCGCCTTTCCTCTAACGCTATACACAGTATACCCACTTCATGCCGAAATAGCTATTCATCAATACCAACAATCCCACCGAAAACGCCCTTGAAATACGACCAAACTTTTCGTGCTAAATCTGCTATTTCTGTAGCAGAACCACGAACGGTTACAGGTAGTATTCCACGCCTTTCCGGTTTCGGATAAAGTGCTGGATATCCTTGATGTCTTTTGCCATCTTGCAGCTTGGAAGCGCACACATCACTTCCTCATGATACCTGCCGCCTTCTCCTGCACGCTCGTCTAAAATGGACACGACACAAGTATCTGTCTCGGTGCGGAGCGCCCGTCCGAATCCCTGTCTTAGTTTTTTCTGCATGTCTGGAACAATCACTGCCTGAATATAATCTTTCAGGCTGGCATATTCCTTCTTCTGTGCTTCGCTGATGGGATCAGGAACAGCAAAGGGCAGTTTTACTATAATCAGCGAAGATACCATATCTCCAGGGAAGTCTACTCCTTCCCAACAGGAGCCGGCTGCAAAAAGGACAGCATTGTCCATCTGTTTAAATCTTGTGATCTCTTCCGGTGAATGTCTCCACACCTCTATCATCGGGAACGGAATTTCATCCCTTAACATCTGGTAAACGTTTCCCATCAAATGATAAGATGTGAACAGCACCAGCGTATGCCCGTAAGTCGAACAGATCAGTGAATGGATATGGCCTGCTATCATCTCCGCCTCTTCCTGACTTCCTCTTCTGGATTTTTTCAAATTCTTAGGCAGATATAAAAGACAGTTCTTCTGATATTCAAACGGGGAATCTGCCACATATTCCCGGACTCTCCGCACTCTCTGTAATCCTGTCATTTTCCGAATGTGGGAAAATCCCTGTCCGGTTTTTAAAGTTCCGCTTGTAAGAATCGCTCCCATTCCTCTGCTCCATAACATCTGGTCCAGATACTGTGGAATCCGTCTGCTGGATGCACACAATATAATCCTGTGATCATGGTCCTGCTTCAGATGCAGTACATACTTCTTATCCTGATGGAAAAAGTATTCCAACACACTTCTGGTTTCTTCCAGCTTGTTTCTGATCCACTTCGGAATCTTCTTTTCTAATTTTTCTATGATCTTATTCATGGTCTGTATCCCCTCACATAAATACATTGCACACTCTTCTGTCATGTGGAATTCTTCTTTTATCCCATATCTGGTTCTGTGGTTTTCTCCTATGATGTCCAGCACCATACGGATCGTCCCAGACAGTTTTCTTATCTCCGGGCCTTGGTACTCTTTCCCAAGATAAAAGCAGATTTCCCGGATATCGTCATAACAGAGGCTCTTCCCGAACATCTGCTTTGCCGCATCCGGCAGCTTATGTGCTTCATCGACAATCAATGCCCGGTAGTCTTTTAATAACGGGCGGTAATCCTGCAGCCTGTGATAACCATCAGCCAGCAGATAATTGTGATTACAGATCTGAATGAACATTTCACGATCTCTGGAACGCTCCAGATACTGCTGATACCTGCATGAGCCTCTTTTCGGGCAATCTCCCGAACAGAACTTCGGTACACTCACCATCCTTCTGTCAAACCCACTTAAGTTGGACACTTCGTCCATATCATAATGTTCTTTCAACGACAGCAGAGCTTCTTTCTGCAACGCATTTTTGTTTTTTTCTTCGATTGCAACGATTCGTTGCTCCAACCTCTCATCGCAGACAAAATGCTCTTTCCCTTTTCGTATCACAGCTTTAATAGGGGCCTGAATCGTCCCGTTCTCCTGAAGAATCCGGGAGAGAAAAGGGATATATTCTGTAAGAATTGCTTTCTGGAGTGTAATGCTGGAAGTGGATATCACGATCGGACGCTGCTCATAAGGGGAACATCCTTCTGCAAGGAGAGAATATTTTCTCATCAGAACACAGGCCACCAGATAGGCATACGTCTTGCCGATACCGACACCCGCATCACACAGTGCTATGTTTCTTCCCAGCAGGTTATCCAGCATTTCGTGGCATAACATAATCTGTTCTTCCCTTACTGCCATTCCATGTTCTGGAAACAGCACACGAAAGATTGTATCAATTTCACGATGCGCTCTTTTTAAATATTCTTTTGTGTAATACATAATTTGTTACCTGATATGCGTGCTGATACCACATCAATACGGCTGTAAAGGATTTCTCCCTACAGCCGCATGTATCTGATATCAACGACACATTCTCCCTTGATTTCTTATACTTTTGTTTTTTGGCGTTGTATTTGTCCTCGACTCCCCCATTGCCTTACGGGAACATTACAGGCGGGTGCTTGGCATTGCACCACTCATGGATTTTCTAAAGGTCTTGCTGATTACAACCCAAAGTCCATCCTCTGCTCACTGGCAGTTCCTATGTATCATTATCCCCTCGTAAGTGATCCTTGCAAAAGACCGCCACGGTCCTGTTTCAGTTAAAGTGGATTCGCTCGAAACAAAAACACCAGCAAAGAATTTTTTATATTCTTTCCTGTCATTTTCATTTGTCCTCGCGCCTTCCTAACACGCTTCTACTTACGGGAACGTACCTGTAATGCTGGTATAGGATTGTCAAAGTACACTGGCAAAATTTACCTGCCTATTAAATAGCCGATGAAAAATGCTGTTATTATTCAATTTTCGACAAATTATTTAATTTTTTTCTTAAACGGTTTCTTTTGGTATAAACGGTCTGTTCTGCCATTCCCATAATTTTGGCAATCTCTCTTCCTGAATATCCCCATGTACTAAGCAAAAGTATCTCTAATGTCTGATGTTCTGTGCCCTTTAATAATTCATAGATCCGTCGGTCTCCAATGTTGTCTAAAAGTTCTCGGATATCCTGTGCAAACCGTCCTCTGTCCCTTTGTTTTATGGAATCCATATCCTGCATCATTTCATCCAGATGTTCCCGGTATCTGCGCTCTTCCAGAAAATCTTCCCTGTCCATCTGGCGCAACTTTTGGATCTTCTCTTCTTCCATTCCCAGTTCACGCAGTTTCTTTTCTTCCTGTTCTTTCCAATAATTCCACTTTCGTTCTTCACTTGTCTTGTTATAAGCCATTTATCTTTCCTCCGATCTGATTTTTGGTATAGAAATCAAATCGGAGCATGGCGGTGACCGGATATGTACGTTATAATGTTCGAAAAATGTCGAATAAAAAAATGCTGCAACCTCTTCGATTACAGCACTTCTTTTTCCCTTACTCTTTTGTTTTTTTAAGGACTTCCATTGATGCAAATATAACTCTTCTCCTTGTCATGCCTTACTAAAACACCACAAAAAGAAGTATATAGAAAAAGACTGTCAGAACTGTGTAATGTAACAGTCATCTGCCAGTCACTTTTCGCATAATTCGACATTTTTCTACATTTTGCTCAATGTCTGTCTATATCTAAATAATATCCCACCTTTCGTATACTCTGAATTATCTTTGCAGCCTCCGGTTCTGTCTTTTCCATTTTTTTGCGGAGTCTGCGTACAAAACACCAGATCATGTTGGCAGAGTCATCTCCATATGGTTCTTTCCATAACTGTTCAAAGATAATCTCATGGGTAACTACCTGTCTGGAGGCATCTGCCAACAGATACAGGAATGCCTTTTCTCGCTCATTTAGGGTTGCAAGCTCATGCTTCCCCCAGTAAACAGTATGATAACGGCAGTCAATTAGAAGTTTTCCTTTCCTTATGATCTCCTGCTTTTCTCTTTTTCTTCCAGTGTTCCATGTGATATCGGAACGTCTGAGTAATGCATACAGGTACGTGTTGATCAAGCTGACCGAAGGATGTGGAAATACCAGGTCTGCACCCCATTCGATATACTTTTTTACCGCCTGAATCCCCGGTATCACTACAATAATCGGAGCCCTGCTGTACTGCCGGACTTCCCAAATCAGCCTGCCCAGCTTTCCGTTATCATTTCTCACAAGCATCAATACTGCGTCATAGACCGCTATGGTATGGAATTTTTCAAACACATCCAGATTAACGGTCGTACATTCCCACTCATTTTTTAACCCTTCACAAAGTTGACTCCACTTATCTACCTCATCCGCAGCAATCAATACTTTTTTCATTTGTATCCCTTTTCTTATGTTACTTCATTTTTAAAGCAGAAAAGGCAGTGAAATCTCTCCACCGCCTTTCCTGTTTTTGATTTAATTCGTTAATTTCATTTCTTCGTTTAACGTATTCTCTTCCTTCATCTTCCGTACCAATTCTTGAATCTTTTTATAAGATTCTTCGCTGATTGTATGTTCCATCCGGCATGCATCGTGATTTGCAGTTTCCGGAGATACTCCTATCAGTTCTAAGAATTCTTCCAAAAGCAAATGCCTTGCATAAACCTTTTTAGCAATCTTTTTCCCTTCCGCCGTCAGTTCAACATAGCCATGTTCATCTTTTATTACGTATCCTTCTGCCACCAATCCACGTATCGCAACTGAAACACTTGCTTTGGAATAGTTCAGATAATTACAAAGCAGAAAATTACGGACATATCCTTTCTGACGTTTCAAGATGTACATCGCTTCCAGATAATCTTCTCTGGATTTTCCAAGTTTCATCTACTACCTTCTCCCCTTTCGGAAAGTATTTCTTCTCCATTCCTGCTGTTAAGAAATTCTGCCGTTCTCCATTTCATATACCACATCTGCCACATTCATTGTGGATACTCTGTGGGATACCAAGACAACTGTTTTCTTCTCAGCCGATTCTTTCAATGATTTTAAGATAATTCCCTCATTTAAAGAGTCGAGGTTCGATGTAGGCTCATCGAGTAGAATGAGGGGGCATTCATGGAGAAATGCTCTTGCAATTCCGATTCTCTGTTTTTCACCACCGGACAGCGTATCACCCAGTTCTCCGACTTCTGTATCATATCCTTTCGGAAGTGTCATAATGAAATCATGGATAGATGCTTTCTTTGCGGCTTCCATAATCTCTTCTCTGGATGCTCCCGGCTTTGCGATGGCAATGTTGTTTGCAATGGAATCATGGAACAGGTGTGTTTCCTGCGTAACATAACTTTCCATATCTCTTAAATGCTTGGTTGGAATCTTGCGGACATCTGTACCGTCTACCGATACACTTCCATCCTGCACATCCCAGAACCGCATCAACAGCTTTAAGAGTGTAGATTTTCCGGAACCGCTCGCACCATGAATCCCTGTGATTTTACCCGGCTGTAATTTCCGTGAATAGTTATCTAAAATAACTTCTTCACCATAAGCAAATGTTACGTTCTCTGCCTCTGCTCCTTTAAATTCATATTCCATGCTCTCTGCACCGGAAGTTTCCACATCCCCCGGAATTTCTTCCACAAGCGGCGTCTCTTCCAGAAGGGAGAGAACACGTTCACCACTTGCCAATGTCTGGTTCAGGTTGTTGGAAAGGCTTGATAATGCTACTACCGGTCCGAAAGAACCCATCATTGCGATGGTACAGGTTAAGATTCCCTCGAATCCCATCGCACCTTTGTCGTACAGCCAGATTGTCAGTGCCAGCATTCCAAAGGATGCAAGCAGGATAACCATGTTCGTAAATGAACGCTGTGAGCCTTCCATTTTGCTTAATGACTCCTGCATTCCTGCAAGATTTTTGGAACGCTCAGACATCTGCTCTTTTCTCTTTTTACCCTGTCCGTACTGGATGGTCTCGTCCAATCCTCGTAAAGAGTCCAGAACAAAGCTGTTCAGTTCTCCGAAGTTTGTCCGAAATTCCATTCCCTTCTGGCTGCCACGTTTTCCATTCCACATCGGGATGGCTACTCCGACAATCAGATAAGCTCCCAGTGCAAGCACGCCTGCTAACCAGTGATATCTTCCGATAAAAATCACCATAATAATTGAGGTCAGTGTTGCAATCGCAATCGGAGAAATGGTATGTGCATAGAACACTTCCAGTAATTCAATATCAGTTGTAATAATCGAGATCAGATTTCCCTTATCCCGTCCTTCCAGTTTTGCAGGGCAGAGCTTTCTCAGTGCTGCAAACACTTTATGGCGGATGATTGCCAACAGCTTAAATGCGATAAAATGATTACAATACTGTTCCACATAATGCAGGATTCCACGAAGCACTGCAATTACGATCATGACTGTGATAATCGTTTTTACTGGAGTAAATACCAGCCACATATTGTCCACCGGAACAATCATTCCGGCTACTCCTGTCAGAAGACCATGCACGATGACCTGTCCTGCCAGTATCGTCAGGAAGATTGCACATAAATAACCCAATGTTCCAAGGATGATTGCTGCCAGCATGATATGGAGCAGGGGTTTTACCAGACCAATCAGACTTCCCATGATCTGGAGGGCACTTCTGCGTTTTGTTGTATTCGTATTTTCACTCATTATGCCACTCCTCCTTTTCCATAGTTTTCCAATGCCATCTGGCTTTCATACAGATGTCTGTACGCACCATTCCGGCACATCAGTTCGTCATGCTTTCCGCTTTCTTTGATTTCTCCGTCTTTTAAGAAATAAATCTTGTCAGACTTCACAACATTTGCCAGTCTGTGAGAGATCAGAAGCACCGTCTTTGTCTTTGCCAGTTCGTGAATCACATTCATGATCAGTTCTTCACTTTCTACATCGATATTGGATGCGGCTTCATCAAAAATATAAACCGCACTGTCTGTCCGAAGCAACGCTCTGGCAATCACCAGTCTCTGACACTGACCGCCGGACAGGTTACTTGCTTTTTCCAGCAACTGTGTCTGCAAGCCATCCTGTGTCTGTAAGAACCCTAAGAGATTCACTTTCTGAAGGACAGCTTCCATCTCTTCTTTCGTTGCGTCCGGTTTTGCCATCTTCAGATTTTCTTCTACTGTACCTTTGAACAGGTAGCTGTTATGGCGAACCAGAACAACCCTCTGCATCAGATTGGTTTCATTCACTTCATTAAGCGGTACGCCACCGATGGTAATTTCTCCGTTATATCCCCGGTTCTTTGCTGCAAGGATTCCGGCAATCGTACTCTTACCACATCCGGATTCACCAACCAGTGATACAAAACTTCCTGCCGGAAGATTTAAGTTGATTCCTTTTAAAATCTCTCTGTCCTCTTCATAAGAAAAGTGCACATCTTTTAATGTAACATCTAACGCGACCTCCGGCAGTGTTTTTTCTCCGGCCTGTGGTTCCGGCAGATCTAAAATCTTGAAAATCTTATCACTCGCTGCCATACCATTCATTGCGATATGGAAGAATGAACCAAGCAGTCTGAGCGGCAGGAAAAACTCGCTGGCAAGCAGAACGATACATAACGTTCCTGCCACACTGATATTTCCTTTTAAGAACTCGGACACCGCGACTGCCATACCGATCGCAGCTCCACCATAGGCAACAATATCCATCACGCTTGTGGAATTGAGCTGCATGGTCAGCACCTTCATCGTAATCTTACGGAAATTCTGGGATTCCACATCCATCTCATCTGCTTTCTGCTGGTCTGCCTGATAAATCTTCAGTGTGGTAAGTCCCTGTAAATTTTCAAGGAACGAATCTCCCAGTCCAGTATAGATGCTCCAATAGTTATTTAATAATCTCTTCGCCACTTTCTGTACCACCACAATAGAAATCGGGATCAGTGGTACACAGATCAGCAGGATCACACTCGCTTTCAGGCTCACTCTGCAAAGAATGATAAATAATGTCAGTGGTGCAATCAGGCTGTAAAATAATTGTGGAAGATATTTTCCAAAGTATGTCTCCAACTGCTCCACACCCTCAGTTGACACCTGTACGACCTCCGAAGAGGATACCTGCTCACTGTAGGAAGCTCCCAACTTTAACATTTTCTCATAAATCTTTTCACGCAGAATCCGCTTTACATCCACACACGCCAGATAGGAAGACCTTGCTCCCATCCGTTCACAGATAAATCGAATCACCACAACCAGAACTAAAATCAGTATTGTCCGCTCAATGATCGGTACGGTTACTGCCCGGTACACTACCCGTTCCAGTAAATCTGCGATAGAAAAGACTGCCAACACTTGCGACAGGAGGGCTGCCCACTGCCACAAAATCGTATACACGATATACTTTTTTGCGTGGGACAACAGCCCCACCAGTCTTGTTTTAATCATAGTTTATCTTACCTTTTTGTTTATTTTTTCGATTCTTTTTTACTGCATATCAAATGCCATACTGCAAGCACCGGATGATAAATCAGCATCCTTGGTCCTGAAAACCGCATAACCTGCCTGATCTGTTCTCTCACCTCTGGCTTATAGCAATGCACTTTACAGTTTGCGCAAAATGTCTTTTCTGTCATAAAAGGACACTTTTCACTTCGAAGTCTTGCATAATCCAAAAGTTCCTGACAGACAGGACAAATCTGCCCTGCCTGCCTGTCTTCTTTCGGATGTTTTTTCCGGCAATACAGCCGGATCATCTCTTCCACGACATGCTGTTCCTTCTGTCGTTTCTTTTCTACTTTATCCATCATATTATTCCACTTCTGCACCTTCCGGTAATTCTTCTCCCACTTTTAAAGTTTTCACTCGAAGTAAGAAGTATAACAGGTGGCATACCCAAACCACTGCGATACAGATTCTTCCGATTGGTACATTCTTCATGCAGATAAAGCCGATTGCCATGACTACCGTTACCATTCCGATAATCTTGCATTTTGTTCCTATTGTCATGGCTCTTTTCTGAACAAAACTGTCCAGATGTTTCTTATAAAGATTCGTTCCTACGAACCAGTCGTGCAGTTTCTTAGAACTCTTTGCAAAGCAAAACAGTGTTGCCATATAAAACGGAACGGTTGGCAGGATAGGAAGTACAATTCCTATCGTACCAAGTCCCAGGCAAAGAAATCCAAGCACGATCCATACTACTTTTAAAGGATTTTTCATCTTCTTTCTGTTCTCCTGTGGGAGTTTTCCTCCCCTTTATTTCTTGTCGTTCTACTACTATTTTCTTCTTACACCGCCAGCACAAACTTCCGTCCATCAACCCTTGTCACACCAAGCTCAATGCCATACAGTTCCCGGATGCTCTCTTCCGTAATCACTTCTTCCGGATCACCTTCCACCAGCACTTTTCCATCTTTCATGCCGATGACATTATCTGAATATGCGATTGCCTGATTGATGTCGTGCAGTACCATGATGATGGTTATTCCAAATTCCTGATTAAGTTTTTTCACCAGTTGCAGAATCTCAATCTGATACCGGATATCCAAATAGGTAGTCGGCTCATCGAGGAACAGCGTCTTTGTTCCCTGACAAAGTGCCATTGCAATCCATACACGCTGACGCTGTCCACCGGAAAGTCTTGACACTTCTCTGTCACGATATTCTGTCAGATTGGTTACTTCCAATGCCCACTGAATCATACGCTCATCTTCGGCACTGTCTCCCTGCATCATTTTCTTATGTGGGGTTCTTCCGAATGCCACCAGATTCTCAACGGTGATATCGTCTGATGCACTGTTATACTGCTGAACAATCGCAACCTTTCTGGCAAATTCTTTTAAATTCAGGTTCTGGATATTCTTTCCTTTGAGGAAAATATTTCCTTTTCTCGGATATAAGTTTTTCGTCATCAGGGAAAACAATGTAGATTTTCCACATCCGTTTGCTCCCATAATCGTTGTGATTTTACCTTCTTCAATCTTCAGGGATACGCCCTTTAAGACTTTATTTTTTCCATAGGAAAAGTGCAGATCTCTAACTTCCATCGCAGGCTTGTCTGCCCACTTATCCGCTTTTTTCACTTTCTTTGCTGCTTCATTCTCTGTAGAAGTCAAATCCATATTCTTTTCTTTACTTCGCATACTTCTTAGACCTCCTTAACAGAATGATGAAGAATGGGCCTCCGACCACACTCATAATGATGGATGCGGATACCTCATACGGAGCAGCTATCGTTCTTCCGATGGTATCTGCCAGCAGGAACGTAAACGCTCCGAACAAAGCACTAAATGGAACTAATGCCTTGTGGTCGCTTCCTACTAAAATTCTTCCGATATGCGGAACAATCAGTCCTAAGAAACTAATCACTCCGGCTACTGCTGTGGAAATACTTGCAAGCAATACTGCTATCAGTGAAATCACGATACGCATTGCATTGACATTGATTCCAAGGCTTCGTGCTGTCTTATCTTCCAGTGCTAACAGATTACACATCTTCGTCATAATCAGTGCCAGAACCAGTCCGATAATTACATACGGTACTAAGGTTTTCACATCATCCCAAGTTTTCATTGTGATATTACCATTGACGATGGCTGCCACGCCAGACATGTTTCCGCCATTCATTGAATTCAACGCACTGGATAATCCGGTGAACATTGCATCGACTGCCACACCGACAAGGATAATTCTTAAGGGACTTAATCCCCCTTTCCATGACAGGCTGTAAACTAAGACAAATGCGATCACACCGCCAAGAAATGCAAATAATGGAGTGAAGAAAAATAAAGTCGGTGCAAATGCGGTAATGAGTACCGCCGCAAAACTTGCTCCACTGGAAATACCGATGATTCCCGGATCGGCAAGTGGATTTTTTAATACCGCCTGAAATAACACACCCGATACCGCTATCGCAGCTCCGGCTAACATGGAGATTACAATTCGTGGGAATCGTAAGTCATAGATTGTTGCCACGTCTTCATTGTACTTTACAAATAATCCTTTCAGTAGTTCCGGGAAGCTGACTTTCAGGCGTCCGATATTCACTGCCGCAAAGAATAATGCAACCAGCAATACGATCATTACAATAAAGGAAATTGCTGCTTTTGCTGTTTTCCGATGCTTTCTTGCTTTATCCTGACCGGAGAGGTTCTGGACTTCCATTTCAGAAGTCTCAGAAGTATTGTTTAACTCTGTCTCTTTCATCTGCCCTCTCCTTTCTACTTGCTCTGCTGTTCGTTGTATTTCTCAGTTGCGTCAGAATCCTTTGCTTTCTTCTGTGCATTGTCACTGGCTTCTTTTGCTTTTGCTGTATCTTCATCACTTTCCGGATAAAGGATTGGCTGTAATTCTTCCAATGCCTCTGGATATTTGAACGTGGCGCTCATGCCGAAATACTCATAAGTCAGATCATAAACTCTGCCGTTCTTCACCGCATCGAAATGCTGCCAAATGTCATTCTCCGCAAAATCTTTATTGAACATCTCTACCACCTGATCCGGCAGTGCATGTGCGGCACGTAAGATAATATCCGGCTCTTTGGTTTTCATGTCCTCTGTATTTACCGTCAAAAATTCCTGATCGGTGTCAGAGTATACATTCTCTCCGCCTGCCAGTTCCACCAGACTTCCCACATAGGAATTCGGTGTTGCAATAATATAAGAGCCAGGAAGTCCCATCAGGATCATAACCTTCGGATGGTCTTTTCCTTCATTCTTTTTCTTATAATCATCGTAAAATTCAGTAAATTCGTCCACCAGTTTCTGTGCCTGATCTTCTCTGTCGAAAATCTCCCCCAACTCCTGAATGGAACGGTACATTCCCGGCACACTTCTGAGATTCAAAAACGCCCAGTCAGTATCGATTGCCTCATATTTCGGCTGCAGATCACTCTGCAATGACACCGGACTTAAAATCCAGTCTGGATTAAGTGAGGATACAATCTCCATATCCGGACTCATGGCTGTTCCGACTGTCTCTACATCTTTGTATCTGTCTGGAATTGTGGATACGGTACTACTGCAAACACCTACCAGATCCAGTTCCAGCTTATCGC